>JBBTTV010000019.1:2024-18400 GCA_038064115.1 Patescibacteria group bacterium | reverse complement strand
AAAGAAAGCTCTTCCTCGCTGATGAAGCCATATAATTCCAAGCCATCTTCTCTCATATATAAATGAGAAAATAATTTAACTGGGCTCCCGACATCCGGCAAGCTCTCCATGGCATTTTTACCAACAACTACCTTAAATCCGACACCACCGACCTCAATCACTATCAAGCCATTTTTTTTGGCGCTAAGTTTTCCAGACAAAGAATAAATCATATTTTCATTATATCACGCCAATCAACCAGGGCAGAGGTTTCGAAAAATAAGATTTTCTTTGGCAATCTTTATATTGACTCTTGGGGCTAAAAGGTATAAACTGTCTTAGAGTTAATAAATAATATGCCGAAAACTAAATCAGCTAAAAAAGCGTTTCGACAAAGCCTAAGACGGCAAGAGCGAAATCTAAAAAACAAAAAAGCCTTAAAAGAGGTGATTAAAAAGTATAAAAAAACGCCGTCAGTGGACGCGCTTTCCCAAGTTTATCAAAAACTTGATAAAGCCGCTAAAACTGAAATCATTAAAAAAAATAAGGCGGCTAGGTTAAAATCACGTCTAGCAAAGCTTCTTCGTAATCAAGCCTCCCGGACTTAATGGCCACATCATAGTTGGCCATTTTTTCTTTTAAGTCAGGTCCCGCTTGCGAAGCAATGATATTAAAAATCATTGCCGGCTCTTGTTTGTTGAGCAAAATTTCCAACGCCGTTATATCGCCGCGCCTGACTCTGTTTATTAAAGAAAAAAATTCCGGCTCGACTAAATTTTCTTCCGGTTTCCCGCCTAATTCTAATTTATCCAAATCATTAACAATCCCCCAAAGATCGGAGCTATTCGCGCGAACTAATGAGTTAATAGTTTGAACCGGAAGTTTAAGGCCGCGTTTAAGCGCTTCTTTTTTTGCAAAATTTTCTATCTGCGCTGTTTTTAATTCTTCAAAGCTTTGCGACAACACGGATGCGTCCGTCGCGTTTAAAAGAAAATTAAATTCCTTTGGCAATTTTTTATCAACGGATATTGCCAAAATGGTGCTTTTTGAATTTAAATGAGTTTTTAAAAGTTCCGCGAAGTTTTTATTTTCAGAGATAAACGCGTCAAAAATAATAGCTAATTTGAATTCATCAAAAAGAGATTGATTTTTAGCAAAGTCCTCAAGACGCTCAAATTCACCTTCCGCAAATTTATCAATCGTAATAGCTAAATGTTTCTTTCGGTAATTTGCCACGATTTCTTTCAGTTTTTCCTGCCGCCTATATGAATCTGGGCCGTAAAGATAAATAATCATTGGCATTTAGGACAATAATGCGCCGACCTGCCCCCGATCTTTATTCTTTTAATTTTTGCGCCGCAACGCAGGCATTTTTCGCCCTCCCTCTGGTAGACCAATCTTTGCGGCCCATATTTTCCTTTTTTACCGGCAGTATCGCGAAAATCGCTGGTGGAAGTACCGCGAAGCCTAAGCGCTTTCTTTAAAATATCGCGCATCGCCTTCCACATTTCTTTTAATTCTGCGCCAGATAATTTATTTGCCGATTTAAGCGGATGAATCTTCGCTTTCCATAAAATATCATCGGAATAAATATTGCCAATACCCGCAATAACTTCCTGGTCCATTAAAACTTGTTTGATTTTTCGGGATTCGCTTAAAATTATCCGATTGAAATCAGAAAACGAAAAACGAGGATCCATAGCATCCGGGCCAAGCTTCGCCAATTCCGGAAGATTTTTTATTTGTTCCGTTTTTCCTAAAATTACTTTAGCAAATTTTCTCAAATCAGAAAGCGCGAGCATTTTGCCGTTGTCTAAATAAAAAATTAAATGAATATAAGAATTGTACGGATCCGTTACCGCTTCTTTTGGCTCTAAAGGAATAATTTTCTTTCCATCAATCCGCCACTTGCCCACCAAAAGATGTCCGGTCATTTTTTGATGGATTAATAACAGAAGCCCGCCGGAAAGATGAATTAAAATATTTTTTCCTTGGCGCGCTATTTTTAAAATTTTCTTTCCTTTGACGACTTTTCCAAAAACTTTTACGTGCTTATGGGCGATTTTATCTTTTCGCTGATCTAAAGGATCTTTCAGCATTTTTGGCCAATCAAACCAAACGCCGGCAATCTTCCGACCGATTACTTTTTTATTCAAATCATTAACGACTGTTTGTACTTCCGGTAGTTCAGGCATATCCCATTGTTACATCAACTTTTAATGGAACCTTTAAATTATATGCCGATTCCATAATTTTTTTAATTTCAGAAACTTTATTTTTTAAAACTTTCATATCTATTTCAAACACCAATTCATCATGAATGGATAATAACATTCTCGCTCCGCCGGCCAGCGAATTATTTTTAGCCACCTTAATCATCGCTAATTTAATAATATCCGCAGCCAACCCTTGAATAGGCATATTAATTGCCACCCGCTCCGCTTCACGCGCGACCCAGTTATTCATTGAATTAATTTGCGGCAACCAGCGTTTTCGGCCATTAAGATTCTCCACATAGCCCTGTTTTCTCGCCTGATTAATGGTTTTTTCCTGCCAGATTTTTATATTGGCGAAGTCGCTGAAATATTCTTGAATAAATTTTTTTGCCTCTTCAATGCTTAAGCCGCTGGAACGGGCAAAGGCCACGGGCCCCATCCCGTAAATAACTCCGAAATTCAAAGTTTTGGCAAAACCCCTCTGCTCTTTAGTAACTTCGTGAATATCGGTATTAAAAACCTGCGAAGCGGTAAGTTTATGAATGTCTAAATCTTTCTGAAATGCCTCTATCATTTTTTTGTCATTAGCTACGGAAGCCAAAACCCGAAGTTCTATTTGAGAATAATCAAAAGAAACCAATTTATAACCTTTTTCAGCGATAAAAACCGGCCGCACGCTGGGAGGAATATTCTGTAAATTAGGGTTCTGGGAACTGAGACGGCCGGTAGCAGTACCCGTCTGAACAAAAGTCGTATGAACTCGTTGATTTTTATCCGCCAGCTTCCGCAGGGGTTCAATATAAGTGGATTGTATCTTAAAAATTTTGCGATACTTCAAAATTAAATTAATTATCGGATGGCGGCCTTGAATAGTCAGCAAACTTCCAACATCAGTAGAATAATTCCCTGTTTTAGTTTTTGATACTCCTTCTTTGGAAATTTTAAGTTTTTCAAACAATATTTCCGAAAGCTGTTTCGGAGAGTTGAGATTGAATCCGCCGGCCGGCGGAAAACCGGATTTTTTATAAATTTGTTTTTCCAAGGAACTAGTTTCCTTTAAAAATTTTTTGGATAATTTTCCCAATAATGTCACATCTACTTTAATGCCAATTTTATGCATTTTTTCCAAAATTTCTATTAAAGGCAATTCTATTTCTTTATAAATTTTATTTAATCCCAAGTCACTTAACCTGGCTTCCAATAAAATTAAATCATCCGGCAAAATTTGCCGCTTATCAGGATCAACAAGCCATTTAGCGATTTCTATTTTACGGTCGATGTCAGGCATCAAGTCTTTCAATTAACGATTTAAATCCAAGTTGAGAAAAATAATCTGTTAATTCTTTTTTCGCCAAAGGTTTTACTTTTAATTCTTTTAAAGACTCTATTCCTATTAGGACATCGCGCTTAATTGTCGCCAGTTCTTTTGAAAGAAAAGCGATATCGCGCTGCCCCTCCAGCTTCTTGGCTGTTTTCGGAACGATAATGGTTATGCTGTCAAAAATTTCCTCAATAGTTTTAAATTCTTTCAATAATTCCGCCGCGGTTTTCGGACCTATGCCCTTTACGCCGGGAATATTATCGGAAGCGTCCCCTATCAATCCTTTATAATCAACTAATTGATTCGGTTTTAATAAATAACGCTGAACCACCGCTTCTTCATTGTATATGGAAAAATTCGTAAGACCGGTTTTGATAATTTGAGCGACCACCTTATCGTTTTCAACCAACTGAAGAACATCTAAATCGCCGGAGAGGATAATAATTTTTAAATTTTCTTCCGTTCTAAATTTTTCAACAATCGTTCCAATAATATCATCCGCTTCAAATCCGGCTTTATCAAAGGTGGGGATGCCGAATTTCCCAAAAACTTGCGGCATTTGAATTATTTGCGCAACCAGCGCGTCTTCCGCCGCGGGACGATGAATTTTATACTCCTTGAATTTCTCTTCGCGAAAAGTCGGCTCCGGACGGTCCAGCGCCGCCACGATATAATCCGGTTTTTGCTCGCGGAATATTTTCAAAAGAGTGGCCGTTAAGCCATAAACCGCCTGAATCGGTTTTCCGTCAGGCGTGGTTAGCGGAGGCAAGGCGTGAAAAAAACGATGAATCAGCGCGCTAGCGTCTATAAGCAATAATACGTTCTGTTTCTTTTCTTCCATAGCTCAATTCTACCCAAATAGTGTCTCGCGGTAAAACTCTTTTTACTTTTTCGCTCCACTCAATAAGAACGATGTTTGACGGCTCGGTTAAAATTTTTTGGAATCCGATCGTTTCCAATTCTTTTATTTTGCGAATGCGGTATAAATCAAAATGATATAAATAAAATCGACGCTTCGGTAACTTGTGTTTTCGGAACAAAATAAAAGTAGGGCTCGTAACGCGGCGTTTTATACCAAGCGCTTTGGCCAATCCTTGAACAAAAGTTGTTTTACCGGCTCCCAAATTTCCGCTTAAAGCAATGACGACGGCATGATCCGCAAAGCGCTTTTTTATTAAAATTTTTTTAGCAAGTTTAGCCGCCGCCGTCTGCGTTTCTTTAGCGCTTTTAGAAACTATTTTCATTTTTTATTAAAACAAAGCGTTTTCCGGCTGCTGGAATCCAAGATGTTCGTAAGCCGCTTTAGTTGCGACTCTGCCGGCCGGAGTACGCGCTAAAAGTCCTATGCTCATAAGATATGGTTCATAAACATCTTCCACGTTGCCTTTATCTTCGTTAAGTGCGGCCGCCAAACTGTTTACGCCAACCGGGCCGCCGTTGAATTTTTCTATGATGACTTTCAGCAAGCGGCGGTCGTGTTCTTCCAATCCTAATTTATCAATTTCTAAAAGATCCATAGTTTTTTGAGCAACGCCTTCGTCGATGATTCCTTCAGAATATACTTCCGCGTAATCCCGAACGCGCCTGATAAGCCGATTGGCAACGCGCGGCGTAAAACGGGACGCTTTAGCAATCAGTTCTATTGCCGATGGTTCAATCTTCAGATTTAAAATTGACGCCGATCTCTTTAAAATTTCTTCAATATCCTTAAAATCGTAATAATCCAGTTTGAATGAAGCGCCAAAACGGGAACGAAGCGGCCCCGAAAGCAGATTAATGCGCGTTGTGGCGGCAATTAAAGTGAAAGGCGGAAGGTCTAAACTCACCATGCGAGCCGCCGGCCCTTTTCCTATAACTAAATGAAGCTTCCTGGATTCCATCGCCGGATATAAAACTTCTTCAATGGCATGGTTCAAACGATGCGCCTCATCAATAAATAAGATTTCTCCTTTTTCTAAATTGCTAAGAACAGCGGCTAAGTCGCCCATTTTTTCCAACGCCGGTCCGGAAGTTACTTTTAAACTAGCCCCTATCTCTTTCGCGACTAAATGCGCCAAAGTTGTCTTTCCTAATCCTGCCTGGCCATAAAAAAGAAGGTGGTCGCATGACTCTTGGCGCTTCTTGGCTGCTTCAAGAATTATTTTAAGATTACGCTTTACTTTATCTTGGCCAACATACTCGCCCCAACCTTTCGGACGCAAAATTAAATCAATTGTTTGATCTTCTGGTATTTGTTTGTTTGGGATTGACATTTTTTTTGATTTATGCTAGAATTGCTGCAGAAATCATTGATCTGTGGGCAATGGAATTTTCTTTAGACCTTCGGATAGTTTGGTTCCGACTGGACTACTCCTCGAGGAGATTCTAACCTTTTTTAATTTTTTAAAAAAGAACACACCAATGCCCTAAGCACTTAGGACACTTGCCCACAGGTCAATGATTTCTTTTTTGTAACTTTTACCATTGAATAGCGCCGGTTAAATTTTCCACTTCTTCAAAAGTCGTAATGCCGGAAATTGCTTTCAATACTCCGTCTTGCTGCATGGTCACCATTCCTTTTTTGGCAGCGAACTCTTTAATCTCCGCTTCGCCAACATTCTCGGTGATGAATTTTTCCATTTCCGGACCGACTTCCATCATTTCCATAACGGCAACGCGACCTTTATAACCCAAGCCGTTGCAGAATTGGCATCCTTTGGATTCAAATAATTGAGTTTCGCCGTAATTTTTTCTATCCACTCTTTCGGGAAGGCTTCCTAAAAAATTTTTAATATTTTTCTCAATCTCTGGAGTTATTTTCTTGGAAACTTTGCACTTGTCGCAAAGGCGGCGAACTAATCGCTGGGCAATAATTAAATTTAAAGCGGGACCGATGCTGGACGGACGAACTTCCAAATCAACTAAGCGAGGAATCGCGCCGGCGGCGGAATTAGCGTGAACGGTGGAAAATACCAAATGTCCGGTAAGCGCCGCTTGAATGGCAATGCTTGCCGTTTTCGCGTCTCTTATTTCACCGACTAAAATCACATCCGGATCCTGACGCATCATTGATTGCAAACCGTTAGCAAAATCATAACCGGCTTCAAGGTCAACTTGAGTTTGTTCAATGCCTTCCAAATGATATTCGATCGGGTCTTCAATGGTAATAATTTTTATTTCCGGACGCTTAACATGATTAAGTGAGGCGTATAAAGTCGTAGTTTTGCCAGAACCTGTCGGTCCGGTATTTAAAATCATCCCATTCGGCTCTTTAATTTGTTTTTCTAAAATTTCGTAATCATCGTTCCTTAAACCTAAATCTTTCAATGAAATAAGAATTGCTTCCGGATCCAAAATTCTCATAACCAGTGTTTCACCGAATTCTGAAGGTATTGCGGAAACACGCATTTCAATTTCTTTGGTACCGACACCGATGGTAAAACGGCCGTCTTGCGGTTCGTTAGTAATATTAAGTTTCATGTGGGAAAACAGTTTTATCCGAGAAACTAATGTCGGATAAGCATCGCTGGCTAAATTATCAATGACCGTATGAAGCAGTCCATCAATGCGGTAGCGCAAATCTATATTTTTCTCCCCAGGTTCAAAATGAATATCCGAAGCTCGGTTTGCCAAAGCGCCCGCTAAAATAATTTCCAACAATTGTCCGGTTGGGAGATTTTTATAATCAAACTCTCCGATTGTTTTTTTAACCTTATCAAGGTCGGTGAGTTCTTTTAAAAGTTTGCTAAAAAGTTCTCTTTCAATATCCACGCGCCCTGTAATCGGAGGAATTATTTTAACGATGTACTTATAAAAACTCCAAACGTGCTCCAGCGTGCTTTCGGACACCACAAAAATTTTCAACCGCAATCGCTGTTCTTTTTCCAAAGAAGCGATTAATTGTTTAGTCGCTTTGTCATCCGGATCATAAACCGCTAGCGCGGCATCCGGCTTTTTTAATTGAAAAGGCGCGACTTTAAGACGCCGCGCCTCTTCTTCCGATATCAATTTTAAAGCTTCCACTTCAATAGGAATTTTTACCGGGCTCAAATACTCTCTTTTTGCTTTCGCCGCCCTTCTTTGAGCGTCGCGCTCTTCGGCTTCCCGCTTCATCTTTATCAATTTCTCGTCCATTGTAAAAATTTCATCTTTATCAGCCATGTTAATTATTAGCGTAGCGCAGTTTAAAACTGATTACAAGAGTTTTTTCTCAATACGACGCTTAGATTTGACAAAATTAAAATAATATGCTATACTTTTCGTATAGTTCTTTGTGAAATTTAGATTCAAGAAGGTAAGCCCACCGTCGCTAAATCTGCCCTATCGGCAAATAAAGCTATGGCGAGGCAAAGGAGGTGTTTTGTGAAGCTTCTACTCATTGTGCTGTTGTTGGCTTTCGCTTCCGGATGCGCCGTGATTGGCGCAACCGCGGATGCAGTCAATTCAATGTTTACGATCAAAACGAACATTCCGTTCTTTTACGGATATTCGTATGAAATCGTGAATGCCAGCGATTACAATATCTCGGTTACAGCAAACGGCTGGCAGCAAAAATTCCAATACTCCAGCGGCAAAGTTTCCGAAATGATCGCTCCGGGAGAAAGCGTTGTCATTCCGATAAAAAACTGGAGCGGAACGATTTTGGAAGCCACGATTACCGTCAAGGCTTGGGACAATAAAAAACTGGTGGGAGCAACGACAAGAAAAGTTTATATTTATGGCAACCGAAGCCAGGCGAACACTTGGATTATACAAAATCATACCATCGCCGGTAGCGGCTGGTGGTGGTAGCTCCTCTCATCTCACTTCTTTTCTCACTAACCCCGTTTAGCGCACAGGCTGAACGGGGTTTTTATTTTCATTCTCCTTCGCCGAATACTACGGGCGTTAACCCATGAATTTCTATTTATAAACAATTATCTTTTCTTCTATTTTTCGGTTAGATTTATCAAAAGCAACGATTTTAATCAGATTTTGTAATTCCAATTTTGAGCCGCTTACAAGAAATCCGTAACTATAAAATGTTCCTAAATTTTTAGTTATGGAATCAATTAAAGAATTATTAAGATAAAGTTCTACTTTAGAAATTTCTTCTCCCGAGTTTATTTCCGCGCTTATCAATAAAGAATCACTTTTAACAAAACTTCCATTTTGAGGATTATTTATTTTTACCGTTAATTGCCCGGGTTGTTGCGGTTGGCTGACGGACGCGTTTTTAGGAACGGGCTTATTATAGTTAGAAAGAAATCCGGGAATATTTTTGATTCCCCACTCTGTTACAGGAATTTCCCAATTTTCAAATTGAGGAGAGTTTTTATTTACGTAAAAAAGAATGTCATGAATCTGAGGATAAATTTCCCCATCAACTTCATAATTTATTACATAGTCGCCTCTGAACATCGGTTTATTTTGAATAACGGTTTCCGGCTTATTAAATGTAATTGTTGCTCTGGTTTTAAGCGCTTCTGCCAAAAAATCGTGCCACATTGGAATCGCCGCTAAAATACTACCGGCGCGTTTTTGCATCGGTTCATTATTATTGTTTCCAGCCCAAACGCCAACGACTAATGACGGGGTGTAGCCGATTGCCCAGGCGTCGCGATAATCGTTGGTTGTTCCGGTTTTCAACGCCACTTCGTGATTCGGAAAAACAGTTAAGTTTAAACTGTTTTCAAAAAGCGCCGATCTTGCTTCAACGTCGGAAAGCACATCGTTTATTAATCTAGCTACTTGCGGTTCTAAAACTTCTTCAAAAATCGGCTGGTATTTTTCCAAAACCTTCCCCTTTTTATCTTTAACTTCCAAAATCATCGTTTGTTTGTATTTTTTTCCATCTTGGGCGAATGCCGAATAAGCGCCAACCAGTTCCGCTAATTTTACTTCTCCTCCGCCAAGCACTAAGGACAATCCGTAGCGGCTTCTTTCCGTTAAAGTAGAAATGCCTAAATCCTTTGCTAATTTTAAGACATTATCCATTCCCGCAAGGTATAAAGTTTTAACCGAAGGCACGTTGATTGATTGGGCAAGGCTGTTCCGTAAATTTACCGGCCCGCGGAACCGTTCATCAAAATTATGCGGGTGAAAACATTCCTTGCTTTCGTCGTTTTTGGAAAAATTTACTATTAACGGACAATTTGGATTATCAGAAGCAAATTCGGTTGGAAGGTCAAATACGACTGTTTCCGGAGAATAACCTTTTTGAAAAGCTACCGCGTAAGCTAATGGTTTCATTGCCGAACCAGGCTGTCTAAGTCCTTGAGTGGCGACATTGAAATTCCCTTCAAAATAGCAATCTAAGCCGGTTTTACATCCTTCCGGTTCCGGTTCAGCGAAGTAATCTTTAGAGCCGACTAACGCCAAAATTTGTCCAGTGGTCGCGTCTTGAGCGACAAGAGCGGAATTATAACCCTGATAAAAATTTTTATTTCGTTCCGCTCCTTCTTTGGCAACTTTTTCCGCAAACTGTTGGAGTTCCCAGTCAAGAGTAGTTATAACGCGAAGCCCGGCGGTTCTTATAAAATTATCTCCATATTTATTTATTAAGTATTCTTGAATCGTTATTACGAAATGAGGCGCTTTTATTCCGATTGCTTGCTGAGAAAATTCTAATTTTATTTTTTGAGCTGAATCTTTTTCTGTTTTGGAAATATAGCCGAGCTTATCCATTTTTTCCAAAACAGAATCTTTGCGCGTCATTAATTCTTGAGTGTGAGAGCCGTAAGGAGAATAATAGCTTGGCGCTTTTGGCAGCGCCGCCAATAAAGCCGCTTCGGCTAAATTAAGGTCTTTTGCCGATTTTGAAAAAAACGTTTGGGCGGCGGCTTCAATTCCGTAAGCGTTGGAGCCGTAAGGAATTTGATTTAAATAAAGATTAAGAATCTCGTCTTTCGTATATTGTTTTTCCAATCTTGTCGCGAGAACTAATTCTCTGAGTTTTCGGATTAAAGTGCGTTGCGGGGAAAGAAAGGCGTTTTTAGCCAACTGCTGGGTGATAGTTGAACCGCCTTGCACTACCTGGCCGCTAATTAAATTTTTTAAAAACGCGCGGATTATTGATTTGAAATCAACCGCCGAATGTTCATAAAAATTTTCGTCTTCAATAGCAATAGCCGCTTGTTTAACATAAGCGGGAATTTCTTCAAAGGAGATAATCGTTCTTTTTTCTTCTCCGTGGATTTCATAAAGGAGAATTTCTCCCGTGCGGTCAAAAATTTTAGTTGATTCCGCCACTTGGCGATTTTCTAAAATTTCCGGACTGGGAAGGTCCTTGCTTATATAAATAAAACCGATAAAACCGAAAAAGGCAGCTGCTAAAATTCCGCCAATAATATATTTCAACGCTTTATATCTCAACGCTCGCATGGTTTTTATCATATAGAAAATAACCCCGTCGGACAACGGGGTTATTTTTTTATTCTAATCCTTCTTCTTCTTCGTCGTCGTCATCGTCCATTTTATCTTCGTTTTCTTCTGCATCCTCGGATGTTTCCGTACCGTCTTCATCACCCGTCTTATTCATTAAATCCCAATCTTCTTTTAAAGCTTTGGTTTCTAACATAATCATAGTGTTTTTGGCGACCTTTTAGAACTTAATAAAAGTAAAAAAATTATAGCGTAGTTTATTTACCTGTCAAGCCTAGCGTTTTGAAACTAAAAACTTAAAGCGCAATCCGCCAATAGGCGGACAAAACTTTTAGTGCGGGATCAATCCCTGACAAGTTTTTGGTAATTCGCGGCGGTTATGGCAATTGCCAACGCGTCGCTGGCATCATCATATCCTTTCAATTCATTTATTCCTAAAAGTTGTTTGACTAGCTTCGCGACGGCTTTTTTGTCGGCTAGTCCGTAGTTGGTAACCGCGAGTTTTACTTCCTGCGGAGTATATTCATAAATCGGGATTTTCTTTTTAAGAAAAGAAAGTATTATAATCCCTCTCGCCTGGGCTACTTCAATGGCAGTTTTTTGATTTTTCGCGAAATAAATTTTTTCAACGGCAGCGACCTCCGGTTTAAATTTATTTATCAGCTTTCCCAGCTTTTCTGAAAGCACAAGGAATTTTTGATTGGTTTTATCTTTGATTTCTATTACTCCGTAATCAATAAGTTTCAGAGGCTTGTCGCTTATTAAGCCATATCCAATTCTTGATGTTCCCGGGTCTATGCCTAATATCTTCATAAAACGCTATATGCTGTTAATTATTTTGTGTTGGTGATAATTTTCTGAACGTCGTCATGATTTTCTAATACTTCAACGAGGTCTTTAATTTTTTGTTTTCCTTCTTCCGAAATCGGTTGCTGAAATTTTGCCCGCCATTCACCATTTATTTTTTCAAATGACCACAAAACACTTCCTTGCTCGGCTATTTTCGCGCCGTTTTCATTTAATATGTTCCGAATTTCAGAGATCGCCCGATTTTTATTATCGGTAATGGCTTCAATGATTATTGCGGCCTTTTCCGGCCCGTAAGCTTCTACTATTATGTCTTCCAGATTTTTTTCTTCAGAAGCTTTTTTAACAGCCCGTTCAATATTTTCATTCGGAACATTGTTTTGTTTTGCCGTTTCTATAGCGGAGCGCAAACGGGGATTAAAATCCGGATTTGGCTCTTGTTTCGCGGCGGCGGAAATAGCGCGCAGTAATTTAGAAAAAACCTGACCGCGTTTTTGATCAGCCGAGCCTTTCTTGTGCTGTATTTGTTTCCAATGAGAATGTCCAGACATGTTAGAGATGTCGAATTCGATATCTCTTAAGCTTTTATTGGCATTAAAATATAGAAATAAGAATTATCGTCCGGGGATTTTATAATCGCCGGTCTGCTGTCTCCGCAAATTCCAAAAATCAAATTTTTGACTCGCTGGTTGCTTTCAATCCGTTCAGTAAAAATTTCCAGTTAAAAGTCAGTTCTTTAACTCCTTCCCCTTTTATTTTAGCCGGAACAACATAACAATTTTCTCCAAGGTATTGATGCGCGGAATATATCTCTAAATTTTTGCCGTCTTTTTCCATTTTTAACCTGATATCATTAATATTACTGCTAAAATTACTCACTAGTTTAAGCGCGTTTATAAAATAATCTCGGCCGACAACGGTTTCTGTTTCAATTTCTTTAGGTATTATTTGTTCGTAATCCGGATACTCCCCGTCTATAAGGCGTGAAATCAATTCAACGTCTTCATTTTTAAATAAAATCTGAGTTGAATCAATATAGATTTTAATTAATTTTTCATCGTTAAAAATACGAATCGCTTCTTGGATTGTTTTTAAAGGAACTATGCATTTAAATCCCTTATTAAAATTAGTTTTATATTCCCGATCGTACAAAGTTTTTTCCGCTAAACGAAAACTGTCGGTAGCGACTAGTTTTAAAATTGTAATTTGAAAATCAAATAAAACTCCACTTATTTCAGGTCGTATTTCCGAAATTTGGGCGGCGCTGGATACTCTTACTAAAGAATCTTTTAAAATTAAAGGGTCGATCTCTATGAAATTATTTTCATTTTCTATTTTTGGAATAATAGGGAATTCTTCTTCTTTTATTCCTTGAATTTTTGCTTCGTAATTGTCGGTTTTAAAAATTAAATTATTTTCATTAACTTCCAAATTTATTCTTTCGCTGTCGCTGTTATTGACGATTGAATAAAGCGTTTGAAAGGGAACGGTTATCGCCCCTTTTTCTATTATTTTTCCGGAAACAAATCTGTTTATTCCTAATTCCAAGTTAGTCGCCGAAAGTTTAATAACCCCATCAATAGTTTTTATCAAAACATTTTTTAATATCGGCAATTTATTATTTTCTGTTATTGCTCGTTCAATCGCCGATAAACCATCTTTTAAATTACTTTTTAATATAATTAATTTCATATTAATATAATTAAT
This sequence comes from Patescibacteria group bacterium, assembly GCA_038064115.1. Classification (GTDB taxonomy): domain Bacteria; phylum Patescibacteriota; class Minisyncoccia; order UBA6257; family WO2-44-18; genus JBBTTV01. Next base: position 5,029 of record JBBTTV010000019.1, on the reverse strand, counting down.
TTTATAGTTGTTGTAGTAGTAACTGTGAATTTGTTGAAAAGTTTTAATTTCCCCTTTGTTTTAATAGTTTTTTTCGAGTAATTCCTTTTAAAAACTTCTTAATTAACTGTTAATGATTCCTTTATAACTTTTAATTAAACATTAAAACGATTATTTTATCCGATTTTTATCAACCCTTTATTAACATATCTTTAATCATTAAAATTTTTTGATTCAATGCCGGATTTTTATTGATATCTTCTGATATTTTTTTATAAGAATGAATTGCCGTAGTATGATCTTTTTTCCCCAGTATTTCTCCAATATAAGGATAAGATAAAGAAAGGATGTCTCTTAATAAATACACCGCGACTTGTCTGGCATTTACTAGTTCTTTTTTTCGGCTGCGGCCGGATAAATCGCTCAGAGAGACCTCAAAAACGTCGGAAACCGCTTTTATAACCTGTTTTGGATTAGCAGTTGAAGAAGTTTCTTTAAAAGATTCATTAATGATTTCTTCCGCTATTTTTAGCGTTATTTCGACATTTTTAACGTTTTTAAAGAATAAAATCTTATTTAAAACACCTTCTAATTCCCGCAGATTTTTTTGAGAACGGTTGGCGATAAGAGAAATTACTTCATTCGCAAGAGTCGCGCCTTGTTCTAGCAGTTTATTTTTAATAACGGCAATTTTAAGTTCGTAATCCGGATATCCGATATCGGCAACCATTCCCGCCTCAAAACGAGACCTTAATCGTTCCGACAAAGTCGGTAGAAAACGGGGCGATTTGTCCGAAGATACTATTATTTGCTTGTTGTTTTCATAAAGAGCGTTAAAAGTATGAAAAAATTCTTCTTCGGTGGCAGGCTTTCCTCCTATAAATTGTATATCATCAATAATAAATACATCTATAAATCTGTATTTTTCTTTCATCGTCTCCGCTCTCTTTCCCCTTATCGCTTGCACAACTTCATTGGTGAATTTTTCAGCAGTAACGTATTTAACTTTAATTTTATCCTGGTAAGTTCGTTTAATTTCATTTCCAATCGCCTGCATTAAATGAGTTTTTCCAACTCCAACCCCGCCGTGAATAAATAACGGATTATATTTATTGCCGATGCTTTGGATAATCGCCAAAGCGGCGGCGTAAGCCAGCTCGTTGTTTTTTCCGACAATGAAAGAATTTAAAGTATAACGAGGATTTAAATTTGTTTCAGAATCAATTTTAAGTTCGGAAAAAGCCATCTGGCCAAAATCTTTTTCCGGAGAAGTTTTTTTCAGTTTTTGAATGGCGGTTAATTGGCTGTTATCCACCACAAATTCTATTTTTTTAGTTGTTTCGTCAATATTTCTTAAAGCGGCTAAAATAATCTTATGATATTTATTTTGAACCCAATCTTTTGCAAAATTATTTGGAAGAGAAACTAAGGCCACCCCCTCTTTTTTATCAACCAGCTGGCTGTTTTTCATCCAAGTAATGAAATTCGGTCGAGAAATTTGCAATTCTATTTCTGATAACGCGGTTTTCCAAAATTCTTGTAGTTCCATGGAGAGTAATTTTATTATTAATCTAATTCTATGTTTAGTTTTTATTGAAAGCAAACAGTGAAATTTAACAACCTGTGGATTTTCTGTGGATAATTTTAAATTATCTCATTATTTTCTTAATCTTTGATTTTGCCAGAGAACTATGCTATGATTCTAGCATAAAACACGTCGATAAATACAACTAAATTATTTTTAACGGATTATGAGCAGGACTTATCAGCCAAAAAAACGGAAAAGATCCCGTACTCACGGATTTTTAAAGCGCAGTAGAAAAATCGGCGGACGCCGAGTTCTAAAAAATAGGCGCAGGAAAGGGCGGCATCGGTTGGCTTTGTAATTAGGAAGCCGAATTAAAGATTTTTTGCCGATAAATCTATTATGTTGGCTAAAAAGTACCGTCTTCCTATTCAAGAATTCGTCAAAAAATCCGGCAAAGCCTATAAAAGCCGGTATTTTTTGTTAAAAATATTCCGCTCCGGCGGCAAGTACAGCCGTTTTGGGATTGTTATCAGCAAGAAAGTTTCCGCTAAGGCGACCACGAGAAATAAAATTAAAAGAAGTATTTTTGATTTTTTTAGCCGGCATATTGCCAAGTTGCCCATTGAAGATTATTTAGTTATCGTATTATCAGGAGCCGCGGAGATTGATAAAAAAGAGTTTTCGCAAGAATTAAATAAATTATTAAGAATCAACTAAAAACATGGGTTCTTTATTCAACGAAATTTTATATAAGCCGCTTTACAACGCTTTAGTGTTTTTATACCAATATATAACACTGGAGGATCTCGGATTAGCGATTATTTTGCTAACGATATTAATCAGATTTATACTTTACCCGTTGTTTTATAAAAGCATTAAAAGTCAGGCGCTTTTGCAAAAAATTCAGCCGGAAATCCAAAAAATACAACATAACCATAAAGACAATCGGGAAAAACAAGCTCAAGAGCTGATGGCTTTGTATCGCCAGCACAAAGTAAGTCCGTTTTCCAGCTTTCTGATGATTCTTGTTCAATTGCCGGTGCTTATCGCTTTATATCGTTTGTTTTTACAGGGATTCGCGCCGGAAACATTCCAGAATCTTTATAGCTTTATGCCGGCGCCGGAGCATGTAAACAGCTCTTTGTTGGGCATAGTTGACTTAAGCGGCGAAAATATGATAATTGTTGTTCTAGCGGTAATAACCCAGTATTTTCAGGGTAAATTGAGCCTGCCGAAGCTGGAAAAAGGAAAAGAAGTCTCTCCGGCGGCTAAAATAGGGCGGCAGATGGTTTTTATAGGCCCGATACTGACATTTATCATATTACGCACCATGCCGTCGGCCATCGGTTTGTATTGGCTGGTGACTTCAGTGTTTTCAATCGTCCAGCAGATTATAATCAATAAAAAAGTATATGGAGCAAGTCCAAACAACAATTAAACAAATGTTTGAATTAATGGGCATCAGCGATTGCGCCGTTAATTGCGATATTGAAGGTAA
>JBBTTV010000019.1:0-2014 GCA_038064115.1 Patescibacteria group bacterium | reverse complement strand
TGGCAATCTTTGTTAATGAGGGAGAATGGTTCAAAAAAATACTCCCGAAATTAATTTTAGAAGTGGAACATTTAGCGCGTATGGTCGCTAAAAAAAACGGAGTAGAAAATATTTTTATTGATATCAATAATTATCGCAAAGAAAGAGAAAATATAATTGTTGAATTAGCAAAGGCTTCCGCCCGTAAGGCGTTGCTCGCGAAAGAAGAAATAAAATTGCCGCCGATGAATGCTTACGAAAGGCGGCTTATTCACGTGGAACTTTCAACCCGTCCGGATGTTAAAACTGAAAGTATGGGAGAAGGCAGGGAGAGGTACGTGGTAGTGAAGCCGTTATAAGTCTAAGGAATACAGCAAATTATCCAGCCGGTTTATGAAAAGTAGCCGGTTTTTTTGTATTGAGAGATGATAAGCATCCATTGGCGGTGTAAAAATATTAAAGGAAATGTTACCAAACTGCTCCGTCTCCCCAGTTGTTAAATCAACTTTGTAAATTAAATCATCTAAAAATATTTCTTTTTGCAGATAATCATCTGGCAATTTCACACGCGGTGGAATTCGGATTGGAATCGCGCAATAAGCGTTATTGATTCCAAAGGCGCATTTTGACGGCAGAGTCACGTCCGATATATTCGCAAGAACGCGGTTTTTTTCATCAATAAGAGTAAAAGAATTGGTAAAACCATTGCCGCTAAATCTGCACCCGAGTTTTCCATTATCAGACCAAAGGACGGATAATCCAGCCCCTTCATTGATAAGCGGAGAGAATGTTTTTTGTTTAATATTAAAAGCCCAGATAAATCCGTTATATTCCGCCGATGGCTTTGTTTTCAAATATAAGACATCTGGAAGCGCCCATTCTAAATCTAAATCTTTTTGGTTGACTTTTATCAATTCCGTTGCCTTTTTAGTGGATAACGTCAAAAGAAAAATCCCACTTTTATCGCTATTGTCTTTTAAATAAGAGATTTGATTATTGGAACGCGGGTCCCAGGCGGCGCTGATTGTTCCCGCGGGTAATGGCTGCCAGGATTTAGCCGCAATATCAAGAATAGAGAGGGTTGTCTGGAACGGATAGCCGAAAGTGAAAATAACGCGCGAACCGTCGGGAGAAGGTTGGATAGAATGTATGTCCGATATTGTTTGCGCGTTTATTTTTTCTTCCGTGCCAGAAGGAGAAATTTTATGCATTTCTCCGTTGAGGTCAACAAAATAAACATCGTTTGTATTTTTGTTTATCCAATAATCAAAAACCGGCCGCGTACTTAATATTTTTATTCCGGCTTTCGTAATCTGAGTTTCAGCCGGCCGTTTCTCGGTGGGCGTAATGCCGGCTTCTGTTATGGGCAATGCCGCTCCTTCTTCCGCGACTTCAGTCGGCGTCGGCTGAAAGAAATATTGCCAGGCAAGATAACCGCCGATTCCAAGAACAACTAATATTGTTGTGATAATTAAGATTTTTTTCATAATATTAAAATTCTTTTGGCAAGCTTGGTAAATTTAATGCTTGGAGTTCCTTTCTATAGTTGGTTAATTCTTTTTCGCTATCTTCTAGATTTTTTTGTGCCTCCCCCACTTTTATTTGTGTTTGAGATACAAGTTTTTGCCACTGGAATACAGCATTATTTTCCTTATCTTTTCTACCATCCTCATCTTTAAAGCGTTTTAATTCGTCCATATCACTTTCCTTAAATACTATTAATGCAATAGGTTTTACGCCGTAAGTTACAGAAACCGCCCTTCCTCCAAAAACAGTGTAAGGTATGCTATCGGTGGTTGGATTATTTAACCAATTATCTAATACCGCTGATAGTTCTATTCCTACATCACGAGTGAAACTCTTGTCTGTTGTCAAGGCGGTTATTAAAATATTATAAAGCGCTTGTTTGGTTTTATTATATTCAGTCCGTTGTATTTCTAAATTTTTATTAACTTGCTCAAAAGTTTTTTGTTTAGTTATAACTATTTTTTCCGCATTTTTAATGGTTAAAGAAAGAATATCTTTGGGAGAAATA
>JBBTTV010000018.1:0-4934 GCA_038064115.1 Patescibacteria group bacterium | reverse complement strand
AACTGGAACACCTGTATTGGGAATAGCAACATCAATCAAACAAGGAGATAAAGAACGCCTTAGCTGGTTTGAAGGCCTAGTTTTGGCAAGAAAACACGGCAGTGAAGCAGGCGCTACTTTTACCGTTCGCGCCACATTGGCAGGGGTAGGAGTGGAAAAAATCTATCCCGTCCATTCTCCACGCATTGGCAAAATAGAAATCGTTAATTCTCCGCGCAAAGTACACCGTTCCAAACTTTATTACGTTCGCCGATTGTCCAAAAAAGAAACTCGCCAAAAACTTGGCGTAACTACAGAAAAAACCGCTGAATAGATCTCAGCGGTTTTTTCTTGAAAATTGAATAATCATTCAGTATAGTAGATAAAAGTCTATGCCCAGGTGGCGAAACTGGCAGACGCACTACCTTGAGGTGGTAGCGCCGCAAGGCATGTGGGTTCAAATCCCGCCCTGGGCACCAAATTTGACTTTCTAGAAAGGGCTGTTATACTATTAACGGTATTTTGAAGTTTGGAAAAAGGAGGCGGAAGAAATGAAGCAATTTGGATTTCCTATTCTTATTATTGGGTTTGTTCTTTGTGTCGCTATCTTAGGGGCTTCTTCTGGAATTTACGAAGCTTTAGCCGTAGCAAATCAAGAAAATCCGACGAGTATCGCTATGCAAGTTAAGATTTTCAGCAATCCGATTTCCAACAATAACGACGTTCGCAAGCGGGAACTGGAAAATGATTTTAACAAATGGATGGAGGATAACTGGGACGCCATCAGCATTGACCGCATTGATACGAGCAACAACAGCGGCTATCTTCATATCGTTGTGTTGTATAAACGCAAATACAAATAACCCCACAAATGGGGTTTTATTTTTTTCTTTTCGTTATTGTTGTATAATTAAAACTAATGGCAAACTCACCTTTCATTCAAACAATTAAAAAAGTAATGCCGGCGGTTGTTTCAATAACGATTTCCAAAAGCTTGGAAGAAATTGAAAAAGAAATACCTCCGGAACTTTGGAATTTCCTTCCGTTTGAGCACCATCATTTGGATGTTCCGGAAGAAATGATAGACCCAAGCGGTAAAGTGAAAATCGGAGGTGGTTCCGGTTTTATCGTTAATTCTAACGGTATTGTTCTCACTAACAAACACGTCATCATTGACCCGAAAGCCGAATACACGGTTATTACCGACGATGACCGAAAATTTAACGCTAAAGTTTTAGCGCGCGACCCGATTGACGATGTCGCGATTTTGAAAATTGAAGCTAAAAATTTACCGATTGTTAAATTGGGCGATTCCGGTAATTTAGCGCTTGGCGAAGAAGTTCTGGCGATAGGCAACGCACTGGGAATGTTTAAAAATACCGTTTCATCCGGCATTATTTCCGGCTTAGCACGCTCAATTCGCGCGGCAACCGGCCCGCAATTGCCAATGCAAGAACTCCGCGGACTTATTCAAACTGATGCCGCCATCAATCCTGGCAATTCTGGGGGGCCGCTGGTAAATTTAGCTGGCGAAGCTATCGGCATCAACACTGCTATAGTTTTTGGAGCTCAAAATCTTGGTTTTGCCATTCCTATCAGCTATGCGAAAAGAGATTTGGAAGATTTGGAACAACACGGCCGAATCCGAAGACCGCTTTTAGGATTGCGCTATGTAACGATAGATGAGAACTTAAAAGCCAAAATGAAACTGCCCGTTGACTATGGGGCTTTGGTTTTAGGACAAGGCCAAACAGCTCCCGCCGTTATTCCTCATAGCCCAGCCGACAAAGCCGGAATCAAAGAAAAAGATATTATTATTGGAATTGACGGGAAACAACTATCTGCCAAAAATACAATTCAAGACGTTTTAGAACAGAAAGAAGTTAATGACATTCTCGTCCTTACAATCCTAAGAAACGACGAAAAAACCGACAAAAAAATAACTTTAGCGGAAAGAAAGTAAAGCGTCCACGGGCTTACGCCCGTGGCATCTGGGCGCTTTGCTCCTCAAAGTAAAGTTTGCAGCTATAACTTTACGGCCATTGGATTAGATCTATTGCTTTTTCGGAAATCACCGCGCTGTAATAAGGCTTTAAATCGGCGTTCATTAAGTTGTTGTAAACAAAAACAGCGAACAAAATGCCGATAACCAATAAAGAAAAACCTATTATTGTTTTCATAGATATTTAATTTACTCCGCCGTTACGGATTTTGCAACCCTCCTTCGCGTAAAGCTACGGGTGCAAGGAGCTTCTTATTCAACAGTCACGCTTTTTGCTAAATTTCTAGGTTTGTCTACGTCGCATCCGCGCAAAACAGCGGCATAATAAGCGAAAAGTTGAAGGGGAACAATATTTAACATCGGCTCTAATTGCTTGAGTGTTCGGGGAACGTAAATTACATCATCCGCCAATTTGGCAATCATCTTATCTCCCTCTGAAGCAATGGCCAGAATCGGGCCGCTACGCGCTTTTATTTCTTCCAAATTGGAAATCATTTTATCATAAAGATCATTTTGCGGAACTATCGCGATTGTCGGAAAATCTTTATCAATTAAAGCAATTGGTCCGTGCTTCATCTCCCCGCCGGCATAACCTTCGGCGTGAATATAAGAAATTTCTTTAAGTTTCAAAGCCCCCTCAAGCGCTACCGGATAATTATACCCTCGTCCTAAATACAAAAAATTTTCATAATGAGAATATTTTTTAGCAAGCAAGTTTATCTGATCGCTGCGCTTCAAAATAAATTTAATCTTATCCGGAATTGCCGACAATTCCGCCATCAATTTTTTATTTTCTTTCAAATATAACGACATCAGCGACAAAACCGAAAGCTGGGATAAAAACGCTTTCGTGGACGCCACGCCGATTTCCGGACCGGCATGATTATAAACGCCCGCGATCGTTTCTCGGGCAATACTAGACCCGACTCCGTTTACTATTCCGAGCGTCAAATATTTTCTGTTATTGGCCTTTCTTAAAGCGGCTAAAGTGTCCGCGGTTTCTCCCGATTGGGAAATAAAAATCGCCGCCGTTCCTTTTTGAACGGGATTGTTATTATAACGATATTCCGATGCTAGGTAAGTTTCCGCGGGCAAACCAACGATTTCCTCAAATAATTGTTTGCCAAATAATCCGGCATAGTAAGAAGTGCCGCAAGAAATTATTTCCAATCTTTTTATTTTTTTAAGTTTTTCCGCAACGCTTTCCAGCCCTCCTAATTTAATAAGTTTTTTGGAAAGCCGACCGCGCAATGCCACGGCAACAACTTCCGGCCCTTCAAAAATTTCTTTAAGCATAAAATGCGGGAAATTCCCCTTTCGAGCTTGTTCCGGATTAATATCTAAAGTTTCTATTTTCGGGCGAGCCGGCCCGATTTTAAATTCTCCCCAAGACAAAACGCCGCGCTGGCCATCTTTAAGATAAATGACTTTTTTTACCAAACCGGCAAGAGCCGTAGGGTCGGAAGCGATATAACATTCTTTTTTACCGACTCCTATTACCAACGGACTACCAAGCCGAGCGACATATATTTTATGCGGCTCGTTTTTATTAATAACGGCCAACGCGTAAGCGCCGATAATTTTTTTTAATGCCCGTTCAAAGCCGTATTCTTCTATTAAATGCGCCGCAACTTCCGTATCCGTCTGCGAACGAAAATGATGGCCTTTTGCCGAAAGTTCTTCTTTTAATTCTTTATAATTTTCTATAATCCCGTTATGAACTAAAAATATCTCTTTTTTACAATCATAGTGGGGGTGGGCGTTTACCTCATTTGGAATACCATGAGTCGCCCAGCGAGTATGTCCAATCGTGGCGGTTCCGGTTAACGCTCGCTCTCCTTGAATCTCTTTCTCTAAATTCTCAAATTTACCGACAGCTTTGACTAACTTCACATCCGCGTCGGAATTAAAAAAGGCCACACCCGCAGAGTCGTAGCCCCTATACTCCAACTTCCTTAAATTATTCAAAACAATTGGAAGTCCTTCTTTTTTTCCGATGTAACCCGCAATGCCGCACATTCCATTATCTTATAAAAAAGCCGCGCATTTTTCAATGCGCGGCATAATATTTCTATTTACTGCCGTAATAATCATTCAAATCAAGATAATTTTTTGTAATCTCCCCATTGATCGCTAAAACAAAAATAGCGTTGAAAATAGCATGCCGCACTTTTTCATCGCAAAATTCCGTTTCTAATCCGCGCTGATAGAGATCTTTCCGAACAATCGCTACAATCTCCGTGGATTCATAAACATAGTTTTTATCAGAATTCAACAGATTTAAAACAGCTTTCTTGATTGTTTCAACAAATTTCTTAAATTCCTGTTCTTTTTCAACGATATCGCTTCGCTTCATTGGCATCTTTATTCCTCCGTCCAAACGCCCACGCCTTTACAAGCGGAGCATTTTGGTTTTCCAATCGTCAATTTATGGAAAAGGGTGTCCAGCGGCTGGCAAGAACGTCCTGCCATTAACATCGCCGCTGTTTCCTCAACGCCATTTTGCCATTTTTTGATAAAATCATTGCCGACTTTTACGCCAAAACCGTCGCAATCGGCGCATTTTTTAATCTCTACGACCCTTACGCTTTCACACACTCCACCCTCCTTTCTATCTAAGCAAGACAACAAAGTTCAATGTACTGTTGTGCAGTATAAATTAACCCATCTATAAAGTCAAGTTTAAAAATTATTAAAAAATAAAAAAGGTTGCAAGATTTCTCTCGCAACCCCTATTAAAATGTGCTACCTATTTTAAAAATGCGTCGCCATTAGGAAAATACGAGTATTCTGTACGACCACAGCAAGAACACAGACCAACGTAAGTACCCAGCCTCGCACTCCCACAGTGATCTTTTTGTTGTCCGCACTTCGTGCATCGCACCCTCTGCAATCTAATAAGTTTTTTCATCGGTTTACCACAACATTGGGTATTCCAATACGTCTCTTTCTT
>JBBTTV010000017.1:0-5138 GCA_038064115.1 Patescibacteria group bacterium | reverse complement strand
CCTCTGTCTTATCAGGACAGCGTTCTACCACTGAACTACGTGCCCAAATTTTTAGTACTGGGGTCAGGATCCAGCACCAGAGTGAAGCTCGGTGCGGGACTCTGCAGCGTTCTACCACTGAACTACGCACGCATAACTTCAAAGTTACCAATGTTTTTCAGGGAAATCAACTATTGAGAGAAAAGTCGTCCGTTGATAATGGTGGTAAATTTTTTGCCATTGCGTTGAATATCAAAGGAGGTCAGCTGAACTGGGTAGGGGCTTTTACTCATATTATTTAGAAATTTAATTAGATCAGTATATGAGGCATCAATGTTGATTGTAAAATGTTCAAAATACGCTTCATTGTTAGTAATGGTTAATGTCACATTTGATTTTTTTGCCATTGTTTTTAAATCATCGGCAAAATTGGCGAGTTCTGATTTCGGCAAAATAGGTTTTTTCAGGGTCCCGTATTCTTTTTGGTATTCGGATAAAGACGTTTTTAATTCGTTATAAGCGTTGATTTGTGTTTTTTGTTCGGTAATTTTGTTCACGCGCTTGCTAATGTCAACCACGGCAATTATGATTAGTAAAATTAGCAATATTGATAAGGGCAATATTTTGTTTTTTAGCATCGTTACATAGTAACATATGAAAACCGAAGAATCTAAATTTTATAATGCTCTAAATATAGCGCTGGATTCTAATTATTCCGAGCTGAAAAATTTATTAAGCCGTTATGGCTCGTGGGAAAAGGCGTGGAAAAATATGTCCGGTCCCAAAGCGGACGCGGATAAAGAGGGGCAGAAGCTGCGGTCTTTGGATATTGAATTGAGGTTGCAAGAAGATGAAAATTTTCCGGCAGTTTTAAAAGAAATTTCTTGGCCGCCATTCGGTATTTATATAAAAGGAAGTTTTCCGGAAATAGATTTTAAGATTGGCATTGTGGGCACGCGCAAAGCAACAGATGTTGGCAGGAACATTGCTAAAAAAATCGGCGGCGAATTATCAAAAAATGGTGTCGCGATTATCAGCGGATTGGCGTTAGGCATTGATGAATCAGCGCACAAGGGCGCGGTTGAAGCCGGAGGAAAGACGACAGCTGTTTTAGCAGTTGGCTTGGACAGGGTATATCCTCAACAAAATGCCGGTTTGGCAAAAAAAATATTATCCGAAGGCGGCTGTATTGTTTCCGAATATCCAATCGGGGCAATATCATACCCCGCTAGATTTATTGAGAGAAATCGGATTATCAGCGGCCTATCTTCGGCAGTCGTTATAATAGAAGCGCCGAAAAAATCCGGAGCTTTGGCTACCGCGAAGTTTGCTCTTGAGCAAAACAGAGAAATTTTTGTTGTTCCCGGTCCGGCTGGCCATCCCAATTACGCCGGTTCTCACGAGTTGATAAGAGCCGGAGCAAGACTTGTCACTTCAGCGGAAGAAGTGCTGGAAGACCTTAATTTGCAAATCCAACCAGCGGAACAGAATGTTAACGATTTAAACGAAAAGCAAAAAAGTATTTTCGCTGTTTTAGAAAAATCGGGACAGTCGATGGATATTGACAAAATAAGTGAATTGCTCAAAATGGGAATTTCCGAACTTAACAGGGAAATGACCTTTTTGCTATTAAAGGGCATAATTAAAGAAGGTGGCGGAAAATATTACATATGAAACTAGTTATCGTAGAATCACCGACAAAAGCTAAAACAATTTCAAAATTTTTAGGTAAAGACTATCAAGTAGAGTCTTCTTATGGTCATGTCCGTGATTTGCCGAAAAGCAAACTAGGCATTGATACGGAGAAAAATTTTGAACCGCAATACATAATTCCAATTAAAGCGCGCAAAGTCGTCAATCAATTAAAAAAAAGCGCGCAAAAAGCCGAGGAGGTAGTTCTAGCGACCGATGAAGACCGTGAAGGAGAAGCGATAGCCTGGCATTTGAGTCAGGCGCTTAATTTGAAAACAAAAGAAAAAACCGAGAGAATCGTGTTCCATGAAATTACCAAATCGGCGATAGACAAGGCTCTTACTCATCCGCGAAAGATAGATTTCAATTTAGTTGACGCTCAACAAGCAAGGCGCGTTTTGGATCGTTTAGTCGGCTATAAACTTTCTCCGTTTTTGTGGAAAAAAATCACCAGAGGCCTTTCTGCCGGACGCGTGCAATCGGTGGCTTTGCGTTTGATTGTTGAACGGGAAAATGAAATTAGGGCTTTTAAGCCAGAGGAGTATTGGTCAATTGTTGTTAAGTTTGCAAACGGATTAGAAGCAGAATTAGTTGTGAAAGATAAGTTTGATATTAAGAATAAAGACGAGGCGGAAAAAATTGTTGACGCGCTGAAAAAAGCTGAATTTAAAGTTTCCGCGATTAATAAAAAAGAAGTCAATCGCAATCCGCACCCGCCGTTTATTACCAGTACTTTACAGCAAGAAGCTTCCAAGCAATTGGGTTTTTCCGCTAAAAAAACAATGCTTTTGGCGCAGCGTTTGTATGAGCACGGTTTTATTACTTACATGCGCACTGATTCGGTAAATCTTTCCCAAGAAGCATTGGTCAGCGCCAAAGAATTTATTTCGGAAAAATTCGGCAACGAATACGCGACGGAAGCTCCCCGTGTTTTTCAAGGAAAATCGCGGCTCGCTCAAGAAGCGCACGAAGCGATAAGGCCAACGCATATCGGGATGGAACCAGAAAAAATTGAAGTAGATGACGGAAGCGCTAAGAAACTTTATAAGTTAATTTGGCAAAGGTTTACAGCTTCGCAAATGCCTCAAGCGAAAATCGCGGCCACCACTATTGAAATAGTTGCGGGAGATTACATTTTACGGGCAGCCGGCCAACAGCTTATTTTTGACGGTTTTTTGAAGGTATGGCCGCAAAAACTGACGGAAAAAGAATTACAAGACGTGAAAGAAGGCGACAATCTGAAATTTTCTGAAATCGTACCGTCCCAGCATTTTACCGAGCCGCCGGCAAGATACAGCGAAGCGACTTTAATTAAGGCGTTAGAAGATCACGGCATCGGTCGACCTTCCACTTACGCGCCAACTATTTCAGTTATTCAATTACGTAATTATGTTGAAAAAGAACAAAGGCGATTTAAGCCGACGGAGATAGGGGAATTGGTTAATAAAGTTTTGACCGAACATTTTCCTAACATCGTGGATATCGGATTTACGGCGAAGATGGAAGAAAATCTTGATAATGTTGCCGAGGGAAAAGAAAAATGGCAGGAAGTCATCAAAGAATTTTATGAGCCGTTTGAAAAAAATCTGGAAGAAAAATATCAAGAAGTTTCCAAAAAAGAATTAGTTAAAGAAGAAGTAAGCGACGAGAAATGCGAGAAATGCGGTAAGCCGATGATTTTCAAATTTGGCCGTTTTGGAAAGTTTTTGGCTTGCAGCGGATTCCCTGATTGTAAGAGCACTAAGCAAGTGGCAAAAGAGCCGCCAAAATCAACCGGATTAAAATGCCCGAAATGCGGCGAGGGCGAGATTGTGGAAAGAAGGGTCAGTCGCGGAAGAGCGCGGGGAAAAATTTTTTGGGGATGTTCAAGGTATCCGAAATGCGACCATGCGACTTGGGAAAATCCTACCGAGCCCCAGTCTGGAAAGAAAGAAGAACCTGCCGAGCAAATTCAGGATAAAGAAAACGACAAAGAAGAAGAAAATTAAAAACCGCCTACTAATAGGCGGTTGTCGGTGTGAGGTGATGATTTACGGTTTGAATTTTCCTTCCCTCTGCCCAAAGGAAATAGTCAATTTCCATCATTGTTAATTTAGTTTTTTTCAGCAGTTCACAAACGGCAAATATGGTGGCACAGCGGATTTCTATTTCTTCCGGACAGCCGTAAGGAATTATTTCTCGCCGTTCAATTTTTTCCAGTAAGGATGGGGAGTATTTTAATACGCCAGTAGCATAAAGATATCTTGGCACTTGATAATCGGCGACCGGACCAATGTCTTCGGCGTATTTTAAGAGCGGCAATTTTCCTTGCGAATGAATGGCTCTGCCTTGATGAATCAGCATCCAAAGCTGGATGCGTTTGTTCAAAAATAGAGAATTCGATCTTAAGCCCTCTTCTATTCCTGGTATTTTATAATAATCAGACCCATAACTGTAGGAGAAAAAAACCATCATATATTCCATTAGTATATTAACGTTGAATTTCGCGGCTTTCAGAATATTTTCTACACGGCCGTCAAACGCGACTTTTAACGCGCCTGCCGCTATCCGCAATCTTAGTCTGCGTTCTTCAATAAGCGGCGGCAAGTTTATGCCTTGAAAAAATTTTTTGGTTTTTTTTAGAGAAGAAGTGATATCAAGAATTTCGTCCGGATTTATCGGTTTTTCACCGAAGCGGCGATAGAAGCAAGCCGAAGAAGCCAGCGCGCCGACAATATCTTTATTCAAAGCGTATTTATCATAAGGCGGCTCAAAATGAGTGAAGGCAAAATTAACGGTATTGATGAAAAAATTATGCGATATAAACGCGGCAGGATTTTGCGGCAGTATGTCCGGCATTTGCCAATCGGGAACTTTCGGCTTAGCATCGCGTAATTTTTTCCTTAACAAGGAAATTCTAGTTTTATCCACCGTAACGTGCCGTGAGTTGTTTTTCACCCAGAATTCACAAACTTGTTTTGTGTATTTGTTCATCTATACCTCCATCAACACCCCATTTGTCAAATAACTAAATTAAAGTGTATCGTAAGAGTAAGATATGTCAACGTTAAATGATTTTTTAAAAAATAGCGGCTTAGTGAAGCGGGCTTATGATTTTGCCAAAATGGCTCATCGCGGGCAAAAACGGAAAAACGGCGAACCGTATTTTACCCATTGCACCGCCGCCGCCGGTTATGTGGCGGAATGGGGTTTGGACGAGGCGACGGTAGCTGCCGCGCTTCTTCATGACGTAGTTGAAGACACCCCGCATTTATTGGAAGAAATAAAAGAAAAGTTCAGCGAAGAAGTAGCTTTTTTGGTTGACGGGGTAACCAAAATCGGAAAAGTTCGTTATCGGGGAATTGAAGCAAAGGTGGAGAATTTGCGGAAATTTATTTTATATCTCAGCCAGGACATCAGAGTTATTTTGGTAAAGCTGGCAGACCGTTCGCATAACATGAAAACGCTTTACGCGGTCCATCCGCAAA
>JBBTTV010000016.1:0-2940 GCA_038064115.1 Patescibacteria group bacterium | reverse complement strand
GCGCGGGACTTTTTAGTACCTTCAAGATTGTATGCGGGAAAATTTTATGCTTTGCCGCAAGCGCCGCAACAATATAAACAGCTTTTAATGGTGGCTGGCCTGGAAAGATATTTTCAAATAGCGCGTTGTTTTCGGGACGAAGATACCCGTGGCGATCGCCAGCCTGAGTTTACCCAAATTGACCTGGAGATGAGTTTTGTCACAAGAGATGATGTTATGGCAACACTGGAAGGATTAATGATAGAGCTAGTACAAAAAGTTTATCCGGAAAAGAAAATCAGCCAAATTCCGTTCCCGCGGATTTCTTATAAAGAAGCGATGGAAAAATATAAATCCGATAAGCCGGATTTGAGAAAGGATAAAAACGACCAGAATGAATTAGCTTTTGTTTGGGTTATAGACCAGCCGTTTTATGAATGGAACGAGCAAGAAAAAAAATGGGATTTTGGGCATAATCCGTTCAGTATGCCGCAAGGAGAATCTTTGCCGGATGACTCGAAAAATTTAAACGAAGTTAAGGCGTATCAATATGATCTTGCGCTAAATGGCTATGAAATTGCCGGAGGCAGCATTCGCAACCATAAATCAGAATTGTTAAAAAAAGCGTTTATGCTCATTGGTTATGATGAAAGCGTAGTAATAAGCAAATTTGGACATATGCTTAACGCGTTTTCTTACGGCGTCCCGCCTCATGGAGGATTTGCCATTGGCTTTGATCGCTTGATGATGATTTTACTTAACGAACCGAATATTAGGGAAGTCATCGCTTTTCCGAAAACCGGTGATGCCCGCGATTTAATGACCGGCGCTCCATCTCAAGTTGATAAAAAACAGTTGGAAGAACTACATTTAGAAATTAAAAAAACAAAAAAATAAAATGATGCAACTCAAAGAAGAAAAAACATTAGTTTTAATAAAACCGGACGGAGTTAAGAGGGGATTGATAGGAGAAATTATAAAGCGCATAGAACAGCGCGGATTAAAAGTTATCGCTTTAAAAATGTTTCAGGCGACTAAAGCAGAATTAGCCAAGCATTATTCCGATTCCGAAGCGAATTTAAAAGCGATGGGCGAAAAAACGTTGGCTACTTATCAAAAATACGAGTTAGACCCGATAAAAGAAATCGGCACCGATGACCCCGTAAAGATAGGAAAATTAGTTCATGGCTGGATCGTGGATTTTATGAGCTCCGGTCCGATCGTTAAGATGGTTGTTCAAGGCCTTCACGCGGTAGAAATGGTGAGAAAATTGGTTGGCAACACAATGCCGTCGCAAGCAGAAATGGGAACTTTGCGGGGAGATTTTTCGGTTGATTCAGCCGTGCTGGCAAATGCTCAAAAAAGGGGAATTAGAAATATTATTCACGCGTCAGGCAATATCGCGGAAGCGGAAACGGAAATAAAACTTTGGTTTGATTCAAACGAAATTCACGAATATAAAAGAGCGGAGGAGGATATAATGTTCTAAATAAAAAATCCCGCCCTTAGTTGATCCCCGGCTAGTTTTAAGGTGGGTGGTCTCGGCTTGTAGCCCTCAGGCTGAAGCGATTTGACCTCCCTGTAGAAACAACTTGATCCGGAATCTTATGGGCGAGATCTAATTTAATTATAGCACAAAAACTGGTTAGGGTGTGTATAACTTTTGAGGATTAAATTTTTTCAATAATTTTAACCAAAAAGCTTCCGCGACGCCTTGATGGCCCCTGATAATCATTACGGAACAATCAATATTTTTTGCTAAATTCTCCGCAAGATTGCCTACGCGTATTTCGTGCAAAAATTTCGGTTTAGCCGCGCCTATTATCAACAAATCTACCCCCTTTTCCTTAACTTCTTTTAAAATAGCGTGAATTATAGACCGGGAAGCAACAAAATTTATTTCGTTAAAATCTTTTTTCTTCATTTTTAGGGCTTTTAATATTGGCGCGGGGTCTGGCTTCAAATAAACCGGAATTTCTTGCCCTAAAACGCTTAAAAGTTCAATGTTCGGTTTATAATAATCTTTAACCGCGAGAGTTAATTCGCCTAAAAGTTCCGTATAAAAACCATTACCATGTGGATCGGTTGCTATTAGCACTGATTTCGGAGGCTGAGGATTTTTAATCACCAGAAGATCGCATTTGGATTCCCGGAGAATTCGATCAATTTTCCAGCTAAGAATAACATTTTTACTTTCTGAATAACCGCTCCAATTGAGCATCAATAAGTCGCAATCCTCCATTTTTACTACATCTAAAATCACATCCACGATATCGCGCCCGACTAAAATTAAACTGTGAAAATTTATATCTTTAATTTCAGGCCCGGTTTTTTTGTTGTATTCTTCAACCCATTTATGCAAAAGTCCAAAAATTTCTTTTTGTTTTTCTAAAGCTTTTTGGTCCGCCATTGCTGGGTCAAGCGGAAAAGATGAGGGTACTTCATTTACAGCCACGATGACCAACTCCCCATCATATTTACTGGTTAATACGAAGGCATTTTCCGCCAAATTTTGTATTTCTTTTAAATTTAAACGGGGGTCAACCGGCAAAAGAATTCTTTTGCCGGTTTTCGGACCTATCCGCACCGCCTCTTCATAAATAATTCCCGTTTCAAATTGCTCGCGACTTTTGTTTTTCGCGTAAGCAAAATAATTTATGAATCCCAATAAAATCCAAAAAAGAGTGATTATCCACGCGGTAATATTAACTTGAAACATGGTAACGGCAAGAGCAATATAAAGAATTATTGCCGCGATAGGTAAAAACGGGAAGAAAGGAATCTTATAACCCCATTGCGTATCCGGCCATTTATAATGGATATTAATTCCGGCAATATTTAATTGAAGGAATATCAGTATGAAAAGTAAACTAGCTATACTTGCCACGTTAATTAACGGCAAAAAAATAACCATTGCAAGAATCAGCGCCGAAGAGGCGAGTACGGCAAGGTGCGGAGTAA
>JBBTTV010000015.1:0-4601 GCA_038064115.1 Patescibacteria group bacterium | reverse complement strand
CTTTTTGATAAAACCGGAACTCTAACAAAAGGAGAGTATGGGATTCAGCGCATTTGGGTTGTCGGAGCGAAAGACGAAAACGAAATTTTGCGGCTTGCGGCTTCCGTGGACGCGCACTCCGAGCATTTTATCTCAAAAGCAATCGTGAGGGAGGCAAAAGAAAGAAACATTTCATTCGCGGAAGTAAAAGATTTTTCCAGAATTCCGGGCAGAGGAGTAAGGGGAATAATAGAAGGAGAGGAGATATTTGTCGGAGGAGCGGCGATTTTAGAAAATGCGAATGAAAAATTATCCGAACAAATTGACGCGGAAATTAAAGAGCAGGGCAGTAAAGGCCAAACGATTATTTTCTTGCTGCGCGGCGGAAAGACGGCAGGGGTATTGGCGCTTGCCGATGTTATTCGGGAAGAATCCCGACAGGCAATTATAGAATTACAAAGCGCCGGAAAAAAAGTTGCTATGCTGACCGGAGATTCTGAAGATGTAGCCAAGTGGGTCGCGGAAGAATTAAAAATTGATGAATATTTTGCCAGAGTTTTGCCGCAGGATAAATCGGTTAAAGTTAAAATTTTGCAGGAAAAGGGATACAAAGTCGCAATGGTGGGAGACGGAATTAATGATGCTCCGGCGCTTACGCAGGCAGATTTAGGCATCGCTATCGGAGCAGGAACGAACGTCGCCGTTGAATCGGCCGGAATTATTCTGGTGAGAAATGACCCGCGGGATATTGTTAAAATCTTAAAACTTTCCCGCCTTACTTATTCTAAAATGATTCAGAACATTTTTTGGGCCACAGGTTACAATGCCGCGGCTTTGCCTTTAGCCGCCGGAATTTTGTTTAATCAGGGAATTATTCTTCAACCGGCAGTAGCCGCCTTGTTTATGTCATTCAGCACGGTTATTGTAGCCGTAAACGCTTGGTTATTGAGCAGGAAAAAGTTATAATAAACAACATGGATAAGTTTTCACGAATTTCTTTATTTTTGCTTCGCGTTTCAATTGGTTGGATGATGTTTTACTCGGGTTTTACTAAAATTTTAAATCCAGAGTGGTCAGCGGCCGGTTATTTGCAGGGAGTAAAAACCTTTGCGTCATTTTATCAATGGCTTCTTCAGCCGGATATTTTACCAATAGTGAATTTTTTGAACGAATGGGGTCTTACTATTTTGGGGTTATCTCTTATGTTTGGAATTTTTGTTCGCCTCATTTCTTTATTTGGAGCGGCATTGATGATACTCTACTATTTTTCGGTTCTTTCTTTTCCGTTTATTCCACCCCATTCATTGATCGTAGATGAACACATAATTTATGCTTTGGTTTTAGTTTTTCTCGCGGCAGTTAAAGCGGGCAGGGTATGGGGATTGGAAAAGTGGTGCGGCAATCTTCCTTTGTGTTCTAAGTATCCCAAAATCAGGAATTTACTGGGTTAAAAAACGCCTCTTACGGCAGATTGACCAAAGCGCGCTTTTATTTTAAAATAACGGCAGTTCCCTGCCTACCGGCAGGCAGGTTTGAAAATTTTTATAGGAGAGTGTATATGAACAAAGCGATGGATTTTGACCAAGGACTCGTGAATTCCGTACGCATTAATCGCAGTGATGTTGAAAAAAGAGTTAAGGATTTTGGAGTTCGCAGAACTTTTAAAGTTGAAGCGCAAGCAGCGGCTTATGTAAGAGCAGTTCAATGCTTGGATTTAACTACGCTGCAAGGCGATGACACTTCGGGAAAAGTTGAACGGCTTTGTGCCAAAGCGCTTAATCCGGTTAATCGGGAAATTTTGAGAAAACTGGGGCTGGAAGAATTAAATCTTACTACAGGCGCCATTTGTGTTTATTACAAACTAATCAGCGCCGCGCAAAAAATTTTGCAAGGAAAAATTCCAATTGCAGCGGTTTCCACCGGTTTTCCTGCCGGCCAAACACCGCTTTATTTGAAAAATACTGAAACTGAAATTCTAGTCAGCGCTGGGGCAAACGAAATAGATGTCGTTATTAGCAGAGATAAAGTGCTGACCGGTCAATGGAAGGGTCTTTATGAGGAGATTAAAACGTTTCGCGAAATATGCGGCGACAAAGCAAAACTGAAAACGATTCTAGGTGTTGGCAATCTTGGCACATTGGAAAATATTGCCAAAGCATCGGCAGTCGCTATTATGGCGGGCTCCGATTTTATCAAAACCTCAACCGGTTTTGAACCGATTAACGCGACACTGGAAAACAGTTTGGTTATGGTTCGCGAAATTCGTCGCTTCCATAATCTTTCTGATTCACAGCGGAGAAAAGTCGGATTCAAGCCGGCGGGCGGGATTAAAACCGCGAAAGACGCCGCGAATTGGCTGATGCTTATGTTAGAAGAGCTGGGGGAGGCATGGACTCGTCCGGAGCTTTTCCGTATCGGCGCCAGTTCGCTTTTAAACGACCTTGAGCGCCAGTTGTCGCATTTGGCGACTGGCTGTTATTCTGCCGGCTATCGGCACCCGATGGCTTAATGAAAGGAAGAAAATATGAACAATGACAAAATCAAGCAATATTTAGAAAAACTTGATTATGGACCGGCGCCGGAATCCGACGCAAAAGTAAAAGAATGGTTGAGGTCTTATGGCAGTTTGTTCGGGCATTATATTAATGGAACGTGGCAAGGTCCGGCTAAAATAGGTTATTTTAAGACCATTAACCCAGCGAACTTGGAGGTTCTTGCAAGAGTTGCTCATGGAACGGTTGAAGATGTTAATGCCGCGGTAGAAGCCGCGAAAAACGCTTTTTTATCGTGGAGCAGTCTTCCCGGCTATAAGCGCGCGAAATATCTTTACGCCATAGCGCGGGCGATTGCGAAAAATTCCAGAAAGTTTGCTGTTTTAGAATCATTGAATAACGGCAAGCCGATTCGGGAGACCAGAGATTTTGACATCCCCCAAGTCATCCGGAATTTTTATTACTACGCTGGTTGGGCGGAAATTCTTGAAAAGGAATATCCGAAACACGAAGCAGGCGGAGTTATTGCCGGAATTGTTCCGTGGAATTTTCCTTTAATGATAGCGACATGGAAAATCGCGCCGGCAATCGCGGCGGGGTACACAATAGTTTTAAAACCCTCAAAAACAACGCCGCTTTCGGTTCTGATGCTCGCGGACTTGCTGATGAACGAAGTTAAATTACCGCCTGGCGTGGTAAACATTGTTACCGGCAAAGGCGATACGGGCGATCTGATGGTTCAACATCCCGACGTTTGGGGAATTGATTTTACCGGCTCTACTGAAGTAGGTAAAAAAATCAGGACGGCGACTGCCGGTTCGGGAAAGCATCTGAAATTGGAGCTTGGCGGAAAATCTCCGTTTATAGTTTTCGCGAATGCCGACTTGGATTCCGCGATTGAAGGCGTTGTGAACGCGATTTGGTTTAATCAAGGACATGTTTGTTGTGCCGGTTCGCGGCTTTTGGTGGAAGAAAGCATTTATCAAGAATTTGTTCAGCGGCTCAAAGCTCGAATGGACAAGCTTCGTTCGGGTCAGCAATTGGACAAAGCAATTGATATCGGAGCAATCCATTCTCAAGACCAATTGGATACGATTATTGAACTTGTAGAAACTGGATTGAAAGAAGGTGGAGAAATTTATCAGCCCAAAGGCTGGATTCAGCCGGAAAATGGATATTATTATCCGCCAACGCTTTTTACGAATGTAAATTCGGCGAATACCGTCGTTCAAGAGGAAATTTTTGGTCCGGTGCTTGTTTGCATGAGTTTTAGAACACCTTCGGAAGCGATTCAACTGGCTAATAACACTCGTTATGGCTTAGCGGCTTCCGTTTGGAGCCAGGATATTAATGTGGCGCTGGATGTCGCTCGGCAGATGAAAGCTGGGACAGTCTGGATAAACGACCACAATCGTTTTGACGCGGCGGCAGGATTCGGAGGTTATCGAGAGAGCGGCTACGGCAGAGAAGGCGGCAGAGAAGGCATGGCAAGTGTTATCAATGAAAACCTCGTGATGGATAGATTCCGAAGAGAATGGAATCCTGAGCCGAAATTAAAAATAGACAACGCGGAATACGTTGATAGGACTTACCGTTTTCTTATTGGCGGAAAGCTCGCGCGTCCGGACGGGGCGACAAGTTTTGAAATCAGATCGCCTGAAAACAAATTACTTGGTTTAGTTGGCGATGCTAATAGAAAAGACGTTCGGAACGCGGTGGAAGCGGCGCGAAAAGCGGCTGATTCCTGGGCGGATCAATCAACTCACTTAAGAGCTCAAATTCTTTATTTTTTGGCGGAGAACTTGGCGATTCATTACAAAAGATTTGCCGGAGTTATTGCCAAACAAACAAATGTCGCGCTGAAGGGCGAATACAATTGTTCTTGTTTATGCGAAGTTAAATCGGCAATAGAATTGTTATTCCATTACGCGGCTATGGCAGATAAATTTGAAGGAACGGTTCAGCCAGTTCCGGAAAGAATGCTGGTTAACGCGGTGAAAGAGCCGATAGGAGTTATAGGCATTAAGGCGCCGGATGAATTCCCGTTATTGGGAGTGATTGCGCCTTTAGCGTCAGCAATAGTTATGGGCAATACCGTTGTCATGATTGCCGGTAAAAACGCTTTAAGCG
>JBBTTV010000014.1:3771-25031 GCA_038064115.1 Patescibacteria group bacterium | reverse complement strand
AACAAAAAATTTTTATGAACCAGAAATTTGCGCTCAATTTCCAATGAAGTGGGGATGCCTAAAGTTTTTTTAATCGCTTTCAGCAATCGTTTCATTTTTGCTTCAAACAAAGTGGAGTTATCAATAATCCACAAATGCTGATGTCCCAGCCACGCTGTTTGAGTACGTTTATCCGCCGCCACCGCTTCTTCCGCGTTTTCATAACGAGCGACATTATTCGCTTTGGTATAAAATTCTTTCTTTCCGTCAGCCGCGGTCACAAGATGAAACACCGCGTCATATCTCTTGTCGCGCAAATCAACAATATTCCATTTATTTTTTCTTAAAATAGATTGAAATTCTTCCTGTTTTACGTAAGCGGACATATCCATACAGCCTCGGTCTAAAATCATAACCGTTTTGTTTGAATTTTTTATTTTTGCCAATTCGGCAAAAATTTTGTCTTCAAACATTAATTGTGTTTTCACCATTAGTTCTTCTAATTCAAGATATTTTTTACGGGAACGGGGCGAAAGCAAGAAGGCGGGAGAAATTCCGGAATTAATCACAAAAGTAGCCGCTTCCGGAACGCAAATTACCGAATATCCCAAATTAGATAATTTTTCAGAAACATACTTTAACGCCGTGGTTTTTCCGGAACAAGGCCCGCCAGTCAGCACTATCTTTTTCATCTAGCCACCTCCTTTCGCATAAATCTCTGTCGCGACAGCGCAAATTTTAATTTCAGAGCGAGGATTTGAGGGCGAAGGCGTAGAGAAGTCTACTCCGAGCCCGAAAAACGAAGCTATGAATTAAAATTTGCCTGTCCAGAAGGGTTGCGGTCTAAATACGATACTACTGCGTCATTCCCCCTTAATGCGCGCTTGCGCATCTTCATCATCATTCCTTGTATTATCGTATTTATGTTTGCAACGCGACCGAGAGCTTATGTGAAAGGAGGTGGCTGACCTCCTATTTTGAAATTTCAAAGTTCTTGGTTAATATAATATACTCAAACTAATGAAACTATCAATCGGCATAGTCGGGCTTCCGAACGTGGGGAAATCCACGCTTTTTAAAGCTATAACAAAAAACGAGGTTCTTATCGCGAATTATCCATTCGCAACGATTGACCCCAATGTCGGGATTGTCGCGGTTCCCGATGAACGCTTGGACAAATTAGCGGAGCTTAGCAAGTCCAAAAAAAAGATACCGGCGGTTGTGGAATTTTACGACATCGCCGGCTTAGTTAGGGGCGCTTATAAAGGGGAGGGACTTGGCAACCAATTTTTATCTCACATCAGAGAAGTAAACGCTATTGTGATGGTGTTGCGTTGTTTTCAAAGCGCGGAAATTATGCACGTAGAAAATTCCGTTGACCCTTTGCGGGATATGGAAATTATCAATACGGAATTAATAATGAAGGATCTGGAAACAATCGAAAAATCATGGAAAAAAACCGAAAGCGAGGCAAAAACAGGAAAAAAAGAAGCGGCAAAAAAACTGGAATTGTTAAAAACCATAAAATCCGCGCTGGAATCGGGAACACCGGTTAATCAACTACTCATTGATTTATCCGTTTTATCCGACTTAAGTTTGCTTACGGCAAAAAAGCAGATTTATCTATTAAACGGCTCCGCGACCGATGTAACCGATGAACTGAAAAATAAAATTAAAGACCTGAAAGCGGATTATATAACCGCGGATTTATCGGTTGAGGAAATAAGCCTCGCCCCGCTAATCCAAAAAGCATATGAAGTCCTCGGATTAATCAGTTTCTTTACCACTGGCGAAGATGAAACCCGCGCCTGGACAATAAAATTAGAAACAAAAGCTCCTCAAGCGGCCGGCGCAATCCATACTGATTTTGAAAAAAAGTTTATCCGCGCTGAAGTCATAAACTGGAAAAAATTAATGGAAGCCCTTTCGGCAGGCTCCCCGACCGGGCAGGCAGGGCAAGCTGGCTGGACAGCAGCAAAAAATAAAGGATGGCTTCGTTTGGAAGGAAAAGATTACATCGTACAAGACGGAGATGTAATGATAATCAGACACGGGTAATCTATCGTCATCGAATGACGATAGATTATAATATGTGGTCTAAATCTTTCATTATTTGTATAATTAAAAAGTTATGTCTAAAATCGCTGTCATTATTTACGGTCCTCCGGGAGCGGGGAAGGGAACTCAAGCGAATCTTCTGGCAGGACGAAAAGGGTTCGTTCATTTTGATACCGGAAGATATTTGGAACAATTTCTGCATGATCCCGCTAACGCGAAAAATACGGTGGTAGCCCGCGAACGGAAAGTTTTTGACAGAGGAGAGCTTATTTCTCCGAGTTTCGTTTTGAAACTAACCGGCCAAAAAACAAAAGAAATTTCTTCGGCCGGATTCAATCTCGTTTTCAGCGGCTCTCCGCGAACGATGTTTGAAGCGGTAGGCGACAAAAATAACGCTGGCTTGATTAAAATTCTTGAAGAAGAATACGGAAAAGAAAATTTGTATCCGGTTTTTTTGAAAATTGCTCCGGAAGTATCCATTCAACGGAATAAAAACCGCCTTATTTGTTCCATTTGCGCGACGGTAATGCTTTACAGCGACGTTATGCACAAACACAAAGTATGCCCGCTATGCGGCGGCAAACTGACAAAACGCCTAGTTGATAATCCGGCGATTTTTAAAACTAGAATTAAAGAATACAAAGAACGGACATTCCCGATTTTAGAGGAATTAAAAAAACGAGGTTATAAAATTATAAATGTTGGCGGAACACCCCTGCCTTATATTGTTCATCAGCAAATTCTAAAAAAATTGCCGATATGATTCATATCAAAACTCCGGAGGAAATTAAAAAAATCCGCGCCGCCGGTAAAATTTTAGCGGCAACCGCGAAACAAATTCTGGAGCTTGCCCAGCCCGCCGTAAAATTAAAATATCTGGACCAAGTCGCGAAAAATCTTATTCAAAAATTCGGCGCGGAACCGGCATTTTTAAATTACCGCCCTCACGGAGCCGCGAAACCTTATCCATGCTCAATTTGTGCTTCGGTAAATAATATAGTAGTTCATGGTCTTCCTGGTGAATATAAATTAAACTCCGGCGACATATTAAAACTTGATTTCGGCGTTAAACATAACGGATACATCGCGGACGCGGCGTGGACAAAGGCAATCGGAGAAGTTTCTTCCGAAGCGAATAAACTGATTGAAACGACTCGCCAAGCGCTCTATAAAGCCATAAAAATCTGCAAGCCCGGAAATACTCTGGGAGATATCGGATACGCGATTAAAAATTATGTTGAATCTCAAGGATTTAAAGTAGTTAAAGAACTTACCGGCCATGGTATTGGAAAAGAACTTCATGAAGATCCGAATGTTTTCAATGAAGGACAAAAAGACAGGGGATTAAAATTAGAACAGGGTTTAGTTCTTGCTATTGAACCGATGGTTAGCGCTGGTTCCAGTGAAATTATTCAATTAAAAGATGACAGCTACGCCACGGCAGACGGCAGTTTGGCCGCTCATTTTGAACATACTATCGCGATAACAACCGGAGCGCCGGAAATTTTGACTATTGACTAAAACAAGAATTTGTGATAAAATTACCCTGTAAATAGTTCTTTAAAAGGGTTTTGTTTTTTTGATAGGGGGTGGGTTGTGGATTTTCAAAAAGAACTGGACCTGCTGGAAGCAGTGGACAAAGAAGCGCGGCGACTGCTTGTGTTAGGATATCATAACGCGTTGAAAATGGATGCCTCGCGATTTCTGATGGCGATGACGGCATTAAAAAATCAGTTAGGGCAATTTCTTCAAAACAACGAAATTGATGAGTTCAAACCGATCGGAGAAATCCCTTTACTGGTCGCGTTTCCCAATAGCATGCTAAATTACCAGACACAATTGCAGTTGATGCGTTTTGACTCTCAATTTTGTCACATTTGGCTTGATCGCTTTAACATCCCGGCCTTTGCGGAAATGCACGAATACTCTCGTCCCGAACCTCATCTTATTCTAGACGTGGAAATCAATGGCCAAAACATGCCTAAAGAATTCTCGCCAATTCGAGCGGAAGCGGCATTAAGGCTACAAGGACGAAGAGGATTGAGTTTTTCCGAAGGACTTGCTCTTCTCGGAATTCTCAATAACCGCAAAGAAACCCCGCCACGGTCGCATCTGGTGCTTACCAACATTTTTTGCTCCAAGAACGACGACGCGACCATCACAATGCCTTGCTTGGACTTCGCGACAAGCGCTGTTACGCCGGTTATTACAACCGTGCCAGCGAACCAAGCCAACGCGCGAAACAACATCGTCAGTTGCCGAAAAGATTTCATCGCTTACCGGTGAAATCGGTGGTAAGAGCAATCCGCCGCGACACATCGCGGCGGATTTTCTTTTATAAATTTTTATGCTACAATATTATTTGGTTCTTTTTAAGAAAGGAGGGGGTAGCTGTGATGATGCTAAAAAATCCGGGCTTGCATTGCATGAAATGCGGGAAAGACGTTGAACTCTGCAATGATATGCTGTGGAATGGCAACGGAAATGCCGACAGCGGCTTGTGTTCGGATTGCAAAAAACAATTTTTCCTTTGGACCATTAAAAAGTTCTGCGAAGAAACAAAAGATGCTTGCGCTCCCGGTGGCTGAACCACGTAAACATTATCCCGTCCGTTGGACGGGATTTTTTTATAACTTTACGAGGCGAGACCTCGTAAAGTTAGTCTTTCAATGGATGAAATTGTTTGTGGGTTTTTTTAGCAAACTGCTGTGAAGCATGAACGTAACGCGTGGTAGTATCCAAAGATTCGTGACCTAATAAAATCTGAATCGCCGCCGGATTAGCGCCTTGCTCGGCTAAATAAGTGGCAAAACCATGGCGTAAAGAGTGCGCGCTAGTTGGAATATTAATTCCAAGATATTCGCGATACTTTTTAATTTTTTCCTGCAAATAATTCGTGGAAACAAAATTTTCTTTTTTGGAAGCACGACTGCCACGATAGGAAATAAACACAAAAGGGGAGTCATCAACGCGAATGCTCAAGTATTGATTTAAATTTTTTTGAGCCCTGGGAGTCAAATATACGAATCTTTCCTTCTTGCCCTTGCCCATAACAAAAATTTTTCCTTCTTTATCAATTTGATTCTTTTTTAAATTCACCAGCTCGGAAATGCGAAGGCCTGTGGAAAAAAGAACTTCCAGCATCGCTCTGTTTCGTTTCGCTACTATCGGATTTTTTTCAAATTTAGTGGGGGACTCAATTAACCTGACTAAATCATCAAACTCAGCTACTTTGGGCACTTTTTTCTCGGTTTTAATAAGTTTAATATTCTCCGGAACAATCGGGGTCTGATAATCCATTTCAATAAGGTATTTGATATACCTTCGAAGCGAGGAAAGGTGCCTGTTTCGCGAATAACTGGCTAAATTTGCCTTATTTTGGCCTCCTACGGCCGTTTTCCTGTCTCTGGAAGCCAAATACGCCTTATAGAGCTCTATGGTCTGTTTTGAGGCTCTTTGGAAGTCCGAAATACCTACGTCTTCCTGTAAAAATTGATCAAACACCTTAAGGTCACGTTCATAGTTATAAACCGTTTCGTGAGAGTAATTATTCGTTTGCAAAGACAATAAAAAATCATCCAACTTTGGCAGAATGGTAGTTTTTGATGGGGAAGTTGCGTTTTTGATATTTTTATCTATTTTTGCCATAAAATATTGAAATCGGACTTCGATTATATTGAGATGTTTTACCCTACTATCCATTATACCACAAACTGAGTATAATATCCCTTACACTCAGTTTATCATATAACAAACAGGCGGCCAAACGGCCGCCTGTTAATAACTTATATAAGCTCTTCCCTACTGGTTTGCGTTAAATTGCTTGATACCTTGAGTTACTTGAGAATCTGATTTCAAATCTTCAATAAACAAAATATGCTCTCGATTTATTTTCATCGTATCTGTTGGGCTATGAATTTCTCGCAAGCCAAGTTTAACGAGAACAAATTGCGGTTGCGGCTCTTGCCCTTTTTTAACCGGCTGTATCTGTTCATTAATTTGCAAATAGAAAACATCTTTTAACGTGATAAAAGACGAATTTAAGCCGGAAATCTTGCCAAAATAAACTTGATTATTATCCAAAAAAACCGCTTGATAATCACCGGAAACGCCCAATCCTCCATTCCACCACGAAACAATCACCGCAATAATTAATCCTATTAAAATTAAAAATAAGATTTTTTTGGTGATTCGACTCTTTGGTTTTTGCTCTGACGCCACTTCTTCTTTGTTTATTTTTTTATTAATTAATGAATCCATAGTAAAAATTATAAAACAATGTTTAACAACATTCAACATCCCCTTGTGGATAAAATTCCGCTATAATAAGGGTATGCTGAAAATATTTGTTACCCGCGACATACCGGATGCCGGAATAAAAATGCTTCAAGAAAAAGGTTATGAAATTAAGATTTGGAGTAAAAGCGAACATATTTCCGAAAAAGAACTCATTGCTGAATTAAAAAACGGCTATGACGCCTTGCTTTGCCTGCTGACTGATAAAATTAACGGCAAAATAATGGACGCGGGGGTGCCGCGACTAAAGGTTATTTCCAATTATGCTGTCGGTTTTGACAATATTGACGTGGAGGCCGGCAAACAACGAAATATCCTAATAACAAATACGCCCGGCCCCGAAATCAGTGAAGCGGTCGCTGAACATACATTCGCGCTAATGCTGACGCTAGCGCGCCGCATAGCGGAAGCGGATAAATTTGCCAAAGCGGAAAAATACAAAGGATGGGAACCTAAATTATTTTTAGGAACCGACGTTTATAATAAAACTTTAGGAATAGTCGGGTTGGGAAGAATCGGCGCGGCCGTCGCCCAACGGGCGGCAAACGGTTTTGGAATGAAAATAATTTATCATGATGTCCAACGCAATGAAGAATTTGAAAAAAAATATAACGCGATTTACAAAAAAACTCTTGATGAATTATTAAAAGAAGCGGATTTTGTCAGTTTGCATGTTCCCCTGCTACCAACAACCCATCATTTGATTTCTAATCAACAATTATCTCTTATGAAACCATCGGCGTTTTTAATCAACACCGCGCGCGGGCCGGTGGTAGACGAATTAGCGTTATTAAAAGCTTTAAAAGAAAAGAAAATAGCCGGCGCGGCATTAGATGTATTTGAATGCGAACCGTTAATTGATTGCGTTTTAACGGATAATCTTGAATTAAGGAAAATGAACAATGTAGTTCTTACGCCGCACACCGCTTCGGCAACCGTGGAAGCGCGGCAAGCAATGTCCAGAACCGCCGCGCTTAATATTATCGCCGCTTTTGAAGGGCAAACTCCTCCCAATTTAGTAAAATAGCCGTAAAAAAGCCGCCTTAATTAAAAAGGCGGCGAAATAAAAGACTGAAAAATAAAATAGCTAAACCCGCAGTGACAAGAATGTCGCCCATGCTCGCCATACTATTAAAAATAGGAATGTTGTCCCCCAGCCACGACAACTTGTTATTTTCCGTCATTGGTGTATGCCGCGCCGATGTGAATACTCTTTCTATAAATCCTTTATCTTTTCCAACAACATTAACTGGCATTTGGAATCCATTACATGCCATAACTAACAAATTAGCAAGTATGCCAACCGCAACAGTCGTATACGCTAAACCCTTCCACCACCCATCACCCGCGTAACATGTTATCCAACCGATAAATAAAATACTCATCGCAGCCCAAAATACAAAACTATTACAACGGATAATCCATTTCTCAACGACAATTAAAATAAGTGCTGCATACGCAAAGTAAGAAAAGACATTGTTAAAAATCGGTTCGTTGAATAAAACGATTCCCAACACGAAGACAACGCACGCAACTAACATACCCCAACCTCCTTTTTCAAAGAACTGTTTCGTACAAATACTTCAACTAAAATTGCATTATAGCACGCAATAATTTATTTGTCAACTTTAACCTCAATCTTTAAATTAGTTTGCATTGATTCTTTTTGCTTTAATGTTAAAACCTTTGTAAAATTAATGGCATGTATTACTCCGGTGCCGAGCAATTTAAAGAAGATT
Organism: Patescibacteria group bacterium; assembly: GCA_038064115.1. Classification (GTDB taxonomy): domain Bacteria; phylum Patescibacteriota; class Minisyncoccia; order UBA6257; family WO2-44-18; genus JBBTTV01. The sequence goes on along the minus strand of JBBTTV010000014.1, from coordinate 16,959 downwards.
GCGGGTATGAAATCAACGGATTTTGGTATCCGCGCGTCACAAAAATAGTTGGCATAAAAGCAAAACCGGCGCTTTATCGTTATTACGCCGCCGCCGCAAGTTATGCCGAAGCAACGGCTCAAACTAAAAAAGCCGCCGAAGAAGGAACGCTTGTCCATGAAACAATTGAAAAAATTATGCGCGGAGAAAATCCGGAAATTGACGAAACAATAAAACCCGCCGTCCAAAGTTTTATGGAATTTATTGACAGAAATAATATTCAAGTAGCTCCGGAACACATTGAAAAAAGAATCCTCAATTTAGAATACGGATATGCCGGTACAATTGACTCTTTAGCGCTGATTGACGGAAAATTCGGCGTATTGGATATCAAAACTTCAATGGATTTTTATCGCGATTATAATCTTCAAACTTCGGCTTATATGGACGCGTTAATTAAAGACCCGTCCGTGCCAGACCCTCAAACACGATGGATTTTGAGAATTGACCAAATGAAAACTTGTAAAAAATGCCGTTCAACGCTTCGCCCGAAAGGGGGCAGGGAAAAGATTAGGAAGCCGTATCCTTCGCGAGCAGGAATAAAAATTTGCCCCGAAACGGAACACGATTGGGGTCTGCTTACCGGCATAACTCAAATTAAAGAAAGCCCGTATTGGGAAGACGATTTTCAAGCATTTTTAGCCGCGAAGAAATTATGGGAATGGGAAAACGAATATTGGTTAAAAAGAATCAGTTATCTTAAATAAGTCTCTTTATTTAGCCTCTCAAGTGATACACAACTTCTTTTTCCACGTCTTCCCTGCTCCGACCGTATGTGTTGCGGGAAAATTCTTTTATCGCGACTTTGGTTTGCTCGTCTCCTATTAACGGCGGCAAAGTTCGAATATTAAACGATTGAGCGGGACGACCATTAATAAGTAATTTCGCATAAGCGTTAAAATTATCTATGTTGATTAAGTCGTTTTTTGAAAACACCGGCTCAAAATGCTTTGCTAGATAATCTGCGTCATCGGCGCCGACACGAAAAACAATCATTGAACCGACATTGCCAAAAACCGCGTCGCGAATTTTCTCCGCCAATTGGCTTATAAATTGATGCGCTACCACAAGGTTCAAACGATACTTCCTTGCTTCCGACAAAATTGTCGCGATTGAATCAGTCGTAAAATTTTGGAACTCATCAATATAAAGATTGAAATCTTTTCGCTGTTCCTGCGAAACATCTACCCGAGAAAGTGCCGCCATCAGTAATTTTCCGACTATAATCATTCCTAAAAGTCCGGCATTGATATCGCCGATTCTTCCTTTGGACAAATTAACCAGCAAAATTTTGCCTTCGTCCATCACTTTACGAAAATTAAACGAAGAGCGCGCCTGACCGATTATAGGCCGAACATAATCATTGGCGATAAAATTATTGAATTTGGATGTAACGTATGGCGTGATATTAGCCAAGGCCGCATCCCCGCCGGCTTTTACCGCTTCTTTTTCCCAGAAATCAACTACCGCAGGGTTGCGAATGCGCGCGAGTTTATCTTTTCGAAAAGCAACATCGGTAAAAATTCTCGGAACTTCCAACAAAGTCGCTGGGGTATGAATATCTTCCATTAAAAGCAATAAAGCGTTGCGCATGTATTGTTCAAATATAGGCCCCATTGTTTCCGCCGCAAATAATTTATTAAAAATTCCCTGCAACTCATTGACTATAAAAGTTTTTTCCGACGGATTATCGGCATTATATTCCAGCATATTAAGCCCAACTGGTCTGGCAACGTCTCCCGGGTCAAAAATTATCACGTCCTTTCTGCGATTTTCTGGAATAAGCCCCAAAATCGAGTCTAGAAGGTCTCCATGAGGGTCGATCACCGCCGTCCCACCACCTCTTTTAATATCGTCCATTGCCATACGCACCAGTAAATTAGATTTTCCAGTGCCGGTTTGACCGACGACATAAAGATGCCTGCGGCGGTCTTCATCTGTCACAAAAACAGGCTTGCTTTCCCCTCTAAAAAAACTACTTCCCAGTTGAACGCCTTCGGCGGGAAGATCAAGCGGCGGCGGCGCTTCTTTGGCTTTAAGCCATTTTATATTTGGAATCGCCGTAACGCTTGTAGGCAAGTGAAAAATACTTGCCAGTTCATCGGTTCCTAAAATCATGGCGTGCCTTTCATCAAATTCCCGAAATATAAATTTGTACAACAACTCTTTTGGATTCCGAGGCTTCATCGCCTTAAATTCATTGTGCCCGGGGGCCGCGAATTGACTGAACGAACCCGCCAAACTATTCAAAAGTTCGTCTGCCTGAGCAGATGTCGCGCCGGAAGCAACCAGCCTCACATTAACTGAAAAAAGCGGTTTTAAAATTTTTTCCGTGAGTAATTTTACTTCCTCTTCGTTAACAATCGGCGGCGCGGCTTCTGTTTTTTTCTCGGAGATTTTAGGCGCCTGCCATTTAACGGCTGTTTCAAATTGAATCCCTTGCCGCAATTTAGCAATTATAGAACTAATGTTTTTTTTCGCGGATTCTGGCGCCGATTTCGCTATAATTTGAATGGCAATCCCCTCTCCTATCGGCTGTAGTTTTGACAGGTTGCTTAAAATCGGAAGAAATGTGTCCGCGTTCGTTTCATTAAAAGTTCTAACAGGAAGCGCGTAATGATTTTTTTGTTTTAAATAAATAGCGGTTGCCGCGCCTTGGCTGTTAAAAACAGTATAATCGTCGGTCGGCTCAATTTGAGCGTCGCTCCACAACGCTAAAACTTGTTTAACGACAAAATCCAAAGATGTTTGTGGAACGGCTAAATAAAAAATTATTTCCTGCCCCATGCTGGAAACAGCCGCTTCTAAGGCGAAGGGAAGTTTTAATCCGGCTAAAATGCTATAAAGCTGGCTTGATAAACTGATTTCTTCTTTAAAATCTTTTTTGGTTTCAAAATTTTGCGGCAAACGAATAAGTAAAACTCTCAACTGCAAAGAACGGCTAAGCAAATTTTTAATGGCTCCGCGCTGAAAAAAAATAACAGCGCCTATAAGAACCGCGAGAACCGGAAATAAAATAAATATTGCCGTCATAAAAGACCTCTGTTTTTAAATTCGTTATATAATTTATCGGTTAAGGCGTCGTGCAAGGCGTCAACAAAAAAAGAACCGGATTTTTCTGCTTCTTTTACCGCCGCTCTTATGCCTTTATGCCACGCTAAATCAACTAATTGCTCAACTTGCAACCGCACTTCTTGGCTTGCGTCCTGCAAATAGTTTGGTAACACAGGAGACGGCGCGAATGTTCCTTCGGGTTTGAGAATCGGCACTTTTCCGTCCGGATAAATTTCTTTAGCCACCGTTTGTTTTACGGCTTCGCGTTGGGCCTCCGGCGTAATCCCCGCTTTTTCTTTTGTTTCAGCGGCTAATCGTTCTATGTCTTTTTCTAATTCCGCGTGTTCAAACTTCTGTTCCATAGAAATGTCTAAATACTCTCCTTTCGCAATTGAAGGCTCCGACCTTGCGTCTGATTTTTTTCATCACTATATTATTATACCAAAATATAATAAAAACCTCACGATGCAAATTGTGAGGTTTTTAAACATTGGAAATTATTATTGTATTCCCTCGTATTCCCTGGAAACTAATTGAGAATCAATCTGCTTCATTATTTCTAACGCAACGGAAACCACTATCAACAGCGCGGTGCCTCCGATAGTAAGTATTTTAACGCCGGTTACCAATTGAGTAGCGATTGGCAAAACCGCGATTAACCCCAAGAAAATAGCGCCGAACAATGTAATTCTGTGGGTAATTTTTTTCAAAAAATCTCCCGTTGGCTGACCTGGACGAATGCCCAAAACAAACCCGCCGCTGCGCTGGAGATTTTTAGAAATTTCCTGCGGGTCAAATGTTATCGCGGTATAAAAATAAGTAAAGACAATGACTAAAACGAAATAAATGGAACCATAAATTACTTGATTACCTAATAATCTCGTAACAAGTTCTTGCAGTCTTACTGATAATTCCGGTGAAAAAATTGACGCTATTTGCGCGAAAAATTGGGGAAAAAGCAAAAGAGAAATCGCAAAAATAATCGGGATAACACCCGCCTGATTAATTTTTAGCGGAAGATATGTCGCGACTCCCCCGTACATTTTATTGCCCCGAACTCTTTTCGCGTATGAAATTGGAATTTTACGCTCTCCTTCATTCACAAAAACTACGCCGCCGATTATAACAACGCTTAAAAGCGCGAAAATAATATAAGTCGGTAAAACCGCCGGATCATAAGTTAATATTGCCGCCCGAATTGTTTGCGGCAACTGGCTGACTATGCCGGCAAAAATAATCAATGAAACTCCATTACCGATTTTATATTCAGTAATAAGTTCGCCAAACCACGTCAGCACCATTGTTCCGGCTGTTATGACTACTACATCGCGAATCAGCTCCCATCCGGCTAATGGCGCCAGTACTTGCTGACTGGTAAGCAAATTCAAAAAACCGTAACTTTGCAAAGCTGCCAATGGAACAGTCAAATAACGGGAATACCTGCTGAATTTAGCCCTTCCCACCGGTCCATCTTCGTAATACATTTTTTTTAACGCTGGGAAAATCATCGTTAACAGCTGCATGACAATCGTAGCGGTAATATACGGGCCGACGCCCAACATCATTATTGAAAGATTGGATAAAGCGCCGCCGGAAAATATATTCAAAAATCCTAAAAGTTGGTTTGAACCGAAAAATGTCCGCAAACGCTCCACATCAATGCCAGGAACCGGAATCGTGGCAAGCAAGCGAAATACCAATAAAATAAAAAGAATTGCCAATATTTTATTGCGAATATCGGGGATTTTAAAAATTTGTAAAAATCGGGACATAAAAATTATTTATTCAACTTTACCGCCTGCCGCTTCTATTTTTTTCTTTGCCGACCCGGAAACCGGCACTCCTTTAACAGTATAAGATTTTTTTAGTTCTCCGTCGCCTAATATTTTTGTATTAGGCATAACTTTAACGTCAATAAGATTTCCGCTGACAAGCCGTTCCAAGTCGCCGACATTAACAATCGCTGGCTTAAGTCCGAGTTTTTCTTTTAATGACGGGTTCTTATAACCGCGTTTTTTCGGCAATCTTTGAAGATAATCTCTTTCCGCAGGCCTAATTCTGTGTCCGGAACGCGATTTTTGTCCTTTAGTGCCGCGCCCAGCGGTGGTTCCGCGTTTGCCGCCGCGGCCAACGCGAGTTTTTTTGCCTTGCAACGGATGCTCCGGTTGTAATTGATGTAATTGCATATTATTTAACAGCTCTTATTTTTTTCAACGCCGCTATAGTTGCTAAAGCGTTAGTTAATTTGTTCTGAGTACGACCGAGACATTTAGCGGTAATATCCTTAATACCGGCTAGAGATAATACCGCTCTGGCCGCGCCTCCGGCGCGAAGGCCGTGCCCTTTAACCGCCGGTTTAATGCGAATAACGGCGGCACTGAATTTAGCCTCAACTTCATATGGAATGGTCGGCCCTTTAAGATTAACTGTGATAAGATTTTTTTTCGCGTCGGCTTTTGCCTTGGCGACCGATTGCGCGACATCTAATCCCTTCCCAATGCCAACGCCTACTACTCCTTTTTCATTACCAAGAACCACAGTGGTTCGAAAACGAAAACGTTTTCCTCCGGCAACCACGCGAGTAACCCTGCGAATATCCAAAACCTTTTCCTTATATTCGGATTTTTCTTTGGGCCTCATTGTTTTTTTATAAAAATCTGCCATATTTTTTTTAAATTAAAATTTTAATCCTCCTTCTCTCGCTCCGTCAGCCAGAGCTTTCACCCGACCGTGAAATTTATACGCTCCTCTGTCAAAAACTGCTTTTTTAATGCCCAATTTTTTCGCTTGTTCCGCCAATTTTTGGCCGATTTCTTTCGCTTGTTCCGCTTTCTTGCCTTTTTTGATATTCAAAGTTGAAACCGAAGCCAGTGTCTTTCCAGCGGTATCATCTATTAATTGAGCATAGATATATTTATTGCTTCTAAAAACCGATAAGCGAGGACTTTCTGACGAACTGGAAATCCGCGCGCGGCTGCGCCGTTTTCTCATTTCTCTTATTATGTTTTGATGTTTTACTTTTCTCATAGTTTTATTTTAAGCGGCTGCCGTGCCGGTGCCGGCCACTTTCTTACCGGCCTTGCGCCGAATTTTTTCGCCCTGATACATTATTCCTTTACCTTTATACGGTTCCGGTTTCTTAAATTTCCTTATTTGAGCGGCAATTTCTCCAACCAACTCCTTACTGGCTCCAGTTACTTTGATAACATTTTTTTCAACGCTGATTTTTATGCTTTCCGGCGGAGTAAATTTTATCGGATGAGTAAATCCAACATTAAGTACCAATGTACTCCCCTCCATAGATGCCCTATAACCTACTCCCTGAATTTCCAACACTTTTTTAAAACCCTCCGAAACGCCGATAACCGCGTTTTTCAATAACGCCGTCATTGTCCCCCAATTAGAACGGCCTTGTTTGTGCGTTCCTAAGGCAGATACACGAATAATATTGTCCTTAATTTCCGCGGAAAGATATTGCAGAAGTTTCATGCTCAAATTCCCTTGCTTTCCTTTTATGTCAAACACGCCGTCTTGCAGTTTGACTTCAACTCCCGCCGGTATAGTTATTGGCATTTTACCTATTTTTGACATAATATTTTATTTCCAAATTGCAAATAAAAGTTGACCGCCCACTTTCTGTTTTCTTGCTTCATGAAACGCCATAATTCCTTTTGACGTAGAAATCAACCCTAAACCATAGCCTTGTTTAACTAATTTAATGTCTTTATAGCTTGCATAAAAACGTCTTGACGGTTTGCTGATAATTTTAACGCCGGCAATTGCCCCTAAGCCGTCTTCATACATTAATTTAATTTCAATAACGCGCTTTGGCATTCTGCCTTTTTTTGCCAGTTCGCCTATATACCCGTACTTGGATAAAATTTCCAAAATAACCATATCCATATTGCTGTATGGCACTTTGATTTTTTCTTTCTTGGCTTGCTGGGCATTTTTAATTTTTGTGATTAAATCTATGTACATATTGCGATTTACCAGCTAGATTTTTTAACTCCCGGTATTTCTCCGCGTCCGGCCATTTCACGGAAGCAAATGCGACACAATCCAAACGCCCGCATATAACCATGCTTTCGACCGCACTTAAAACACCGCCTGACCGCGCGGGTTGAAAATTTCGGTTTCTTTTTTGATCTTGCTATAACTGATTGTTTTGCCATAATATTTTTCGCTGTTACTTTTGAAGCGGTACTCCCAAATCTCGATATAATTGAATTATTTCTTCACGACTTTTAACTACCTTTGGAACGATAGTAATTTCCACTCCGAAATTAACTCCGGAAACATCTGCTTTAATTTCCGGAAATACCAAATGCTCTTTCAAACCGATGTTTAAGTTACCATTTCGATCTATTTTTTTCAAATCAATTCCTCTGAAATCACGAACGCGAGGAAAAACAACGTTGGTTAATCTTTTTAAAAATTCCGTCATTTTTTTGCCGCGCAACGTAACTTTCAATCCCACAGGAGTTCCCAGCCTAAGTTTAAAATTAGAAATTGATTTTTTCGCGCCGCGAATAGCCGGCTTCTGTCCGGTAATCGCCGCCAAATCTTTTATTATTTCCGGCAAAAGTTTTTCCTTAAAATTTGCTTGAGCGGATAAGCGTCCAACGCCTGAATTTACGACAACTTTTTCAATTTTAGTGAATTTTTTGTCAATCATATATTTTGCTTTGATTACATTTGGCCATCGCATTTTTTGCAAATACGGACTTTTCTATCGCCTTCCAAACGATAGCCTGCTCGCGCCGCTTCTTTGCAGGAAGAACAAACTAACATTACCTTAGAGGCCTTCATCGGCCTGACCACCGTCACCACCTCCCCTTTTTCTCCTTGTTTTTTAGGACGCTGGTGTTTTTTATAAGTATTTATACCCTCAACAAGAATGGCATTTGTTTCTGGCAATGCTTTTAAAATTTTTCCCGTCTTTCCGCGATCTTTTCCGGAAATTATTTTAACCGTGTCTCCTTTGTGTATGTTCATTTGATTAAACTATTTCTTCCGCTAACGACATAATAGCGTCAAAACCTCTTTCTTTAACCTCTCTCGGAATAGGCCCGAAAAGCCTGGTTCCAATCGGTTCTTTTTTATCGTTAATAAGCGCGGCGGCATTTTCATCAAACCGGACGTAACTGCCGTCAGCGCGGCGTATCTGTTTACGCTGCCTGACTAAAATTGCCTTAACGATGTCTTTCTTTTTAATTTGCTTGCGCGGTTCCGCGACTTGCACGGAAGCAATAAAAACATCACCGATCTCGGCGTATCTCCTGCGAGTGCCGCCTAAAATTCGGAAACAACGAATTATTTTGGCACCGCTATTATCCGCAACTTTTATAATTGAGCGCTCTTGAATCATTTTTTATATTTTATTAATAATTTTCCATCTCTTGTCTTTGGATAACGGCTGGGTTTCTTCAATAATAACTTTATCGCCGAATTTATATTCGTTCTTTTCATCGTGAGCTTTGAAACGCTTGGTTACTTTAAAATACTTGTGATATTTCGCGTGTTTGCGCGAACGCTCCACGACTACAACTCGCGTTTTATTCATCTTATCGGAAGCCACAACGCCCTGCAATCGCCTTTTGGTTTGTTTTACTGATTTATTTTCCATGTTGGTTTAATAATGTTAACTCTCTGGCTATGTCTTTTTTAAATTTTTTAATTTCTTTCACGTTCTTAATTTTCCCGGCCGCTAAATCGGTTTTTAAACTCCACAATTTATCCTTGTGCTCCGCCAGGCTTTTCTTTAATTCTTCCACTGGCTTTGTTTTCAATTGTTCTATCTCTTTGCGTTTCATTTTATTATTATTTGGAAATCATTCTTGTTTTGACCGGCAATTTATGCCCCGCCAAGCGCATTGCTTCTTTCGCGATATCGGCGCTGACGCCATCCATTTCAAACAATACTCTACCCGGTTTTACCGGAAAAACATAGTGGTCTACCGCTCCTTTGCCGCCACCCATTGTAACTTCCGGCGGTCTTTTGGTAATCGGTTTGTCCGGAAAAATTCTAATCCAAATTTTCCCTCCCCGTTTAGTAAAATTACTTAAAGCCCGCCGGGCGGATTCAATTTGTCGAGAATTAATCCAAGCGGAGGTTTCGGCTTTCAAACCAAAAGTTCCAAAAGCCAACGTAGTGCCTCGGGTTTCTGTTTGGCGCCTTAAAGAACGTCCTTTTTGCCATTTTCTATGTTTAACTTTTTTGGGAACTAACATATTTTACTTTGTTTTTTTATTAAATACTTCTCCTTTATAAATCCAAACTTTGATTCCTATCGTCCCATAAGTGGTAAACGCGGTCGCCTCTCCGTAATCAATATCCGCGCGAAGCGTCTGAAGCGGTAATTTTCCTTTGTATAAAAATTCTCTGCGGGCGATTTCCGCGCCGTCTAATCGTCCGGATAATTTAATTTTCGCTCCTTGAGCTTCCCTGTTTTGCATAATATTTTCCAAATATTTTTTAATTAATCTTCGGAACGGCAAACGTTTTTCAATATCCCATGCTATGCTTTGAGCGTTATATTGTGCCGAAACTTCGGTACGCTTTAATTCTTCAATATTTAAGCTCAAAGAAATTGCCGGTTTTTTTTCACCGCGTCCAAGCAATAAACTCCTCAAAGCCTTATCAATAACAGCGGTTAATTCCTCAATTCCTTTCCCTCCTCTTCCGATAATTAAACCCGGGCGAGCCGCTTTAATAAATATTTTAAAGGCATTGCCGGCGTTTCGTTCGATTTCCACCCTGACTATTCCTGCCGGCCCTATTTTATCGTCTATTATTTTGCGAATCAAAACATCTTCTTCAAGCTGGTCTTTGAAGTTTTTTCTGGCGAACCATCGGGCTTTCCATCCCATGGTAATGCCTAAACGATATGAATCTGGTCTAATTTTCTGTCCCATGATGTTTATATGCTTTTTCTCCTAAATAATCTTTTAAGAAACCCGGGTTTTTCTTGTTTTTTAAACATTTCCTGTCCGGTTTCTTTCGCCGTTTTTTGTTTTATCTTTTTGGTCTTTTCTTTCTTTTCTTTTTTCGCCGGAGGAATAATTGTAAACCTTAAGGAGCTCGGTTTTTCCGATTCTTTTAACACTATTGTGACATGGCTTGTTCTTTTTAAAAGCGGAGTAGCGCGTCCCATTGCCCGAGGTAAAAATCTTTTAAGCACTGGTCCCGGACCGACGAATATTTCGGATACAAAAAGTTTTTCATGATTTAATTTTTGATTTTTAGCGTTAGCAATCGCTGAACGCAATAATTTCAGCAATGGCTTGCTGGAACGTTGAACGCGCAATAAAAGCTGGGCTTCCGCTTCCTGCGTCGATAATCCTCTTAATGTATTGGCGATAAGCCGCACCTTGCGGGGAGTAATATTCAAATTATTTAATTTTGCGATTTGGGTTTTTACCATAATTATTTTTTACCTCCGGCTTGCGGCGCTGCCGGCGCGGCAGGTTTTTGTTGCGCTGCTGCTTCCAATTCACGCTGCATTTTGCCGCCATGTTTTGTAAATTTACGGGTCAGGGAAAATTCGCCCAAGCGACGGCCCCCCATTTCTTCTTTTATCAGCACTTCAATAAAATTTTTCCCGTTGTGGACGCCGAAAATATATCCGACCATCTCGGGAGCTATTTCCGAAGCGCGAGACCAAGTTTTAATGACCGTTTTGTCACTCTGTTTTAACTTGGAAATCTTTTTTAGCAATTTCGGATCAACGTATGGAGCTTTTTTGGAACTTCTGCTCATAGTTTTGTTTATTTTTTGGGACGCCTTTGAACGATAAATTTATTAGACCATTTTTTCGGTTTTCTGGTTTTATGACCTCCGGTAACTTTACCAAATCTGGTCTTCGGCCGCTTTGTGCCGCGTGGTTGACGGCCTTCGCCACCGCCGTATGGGTGATCTACCGGATTCATAGCCGTACCGCGCACCGTCGGACGAATACCCAACCAGCGAGAACGACCGGCCTTGCCGATGTTTACCAAATTATAGTCAGGATTGGAAACTTGTCCAATGGTGGCATAATTTTCAGATATAACTTTTCTGATAGTTTTTGAAGAAAGTTTTAAATCGGTATAACCATCGGCATGCGCCAATATTTCCGCGTAAGAACCGGCGGAACGAGCCAATTTGCCGCCGCCGCCCAATCTAACTTCCACGTTATTAACAAAAGAACCAACTGGAATATTTTTTAATTGCAAACGATTGCCAATTTTCAACGGAGCAGATGGAGAAGTAATAATAGTATCCCCTACCTTGATATCTTTCGGCGCTAAAATATAACGCCTTTCGCCATCTCTATATAATACTAACGCGATAAAACCGCTGCGGTATGGATCATATTCAATGGTTTCAACTTTTCCTGGGATATCAATTTTATCCTGCTTAAAATCAACACAGCGATATAATTTCTTATTCCCACCGCCCTGATGCTGCATGGTAACTACGCCCCGATTATTTCTACCGGCATGGGATTTTAATCTTGTCGTTAGCGGCTTGTACGGAGCGTCGCCGGATAAAACCGAGTAATCAACAACCGTCATATGCCTTCTTGATGGAGTTGTAGGTTTGTGTTCTTTCATAATTTAATTAATGCGGTAAAACATCCAGTTTTTGCCCGGCCTTTAATGTCAGTATCGCTTTTTTATATCCCGGCCTTACGCCGACGCTTTGTCCTAATCTTTTTTGCTTTGATTTCGCATTAACAATATGAACGTTCTTAACGTTAACCTTATACACGCCTTCGATAACTTTTTTAACTTCAGGCTTAGTCGCGTTCTTATCAACCAAAAACACATACTTTCCCAACGCGCTTAATTGGGTGGATTTTTCACTTATAATAGGATTTTTTACAAAAAATTTATTCATATTATTTTATTTCTTTCACCGCTTCTTTGTCTATTAAAATATTCTTGTATTGCAGTAATTCTTTGACGTTTAAAGAAGCCGCGTTCAAGCTTTTAACTTTCGGGATGTTTCTGGAAGCGCGATAAACAATTTTATTGTCGGTTGTCGGCACAAGAAGCGCGTTCACCGATTTTAAAAATATTTTCAAGGCAGACGCCAATTCTTTGGTTTTCTGCGAATTTAATTTTAAAGAATCAACGATTTTTATTTCGTTATCCGCCAATTTTTTGGACAACACGCTATAAATCGCCACGCGTTTCATTTTTTTATTTAAATCCAGTTTATAGCTTCGTTCTTTTAGCGGGCCGTGCGCTACTCCGCCACCAACCCAAATAGGCGAACGAATTGAACCGTGCCGCGCTCTGCCGGTTCCTTTTTGGCGCCAAGGTTTTTTTCCGCCTCCTCTAACATCAGCTCTTCCTTTAGTATGAGCCCATGGACGGCGAAGATTCGCGTTTTGAACACGCAAAGCTTGATGCACCAAATCTCCGTTCCATGAACGATTAAAAATATTTTCCGGCAAATCAATTTCTCCAACTTTATCGCCTTTTAAGCTGTATACTTGTGTTTTCATATTAATCTAAACTAACAATTTCCAGCCTGCCCTTGATAGTTCCAGGCACGCCGCCTTTTACAAATATCATTTTATTTTCAGAATCAACTTTGGCGATTTCTAAATTTTTAATAGTAACGCGCACTACGCCCATGTGTCCGGCCATTCTTCTACCCGGAACAACGCGTTGAGGCGCTGTACTGCCGATAGACCCGGGCGCCCTTAAACGATTTTTTTGGCCGTGAGTTTTCGGGCCGCCTCTAAAGCCGTGTCTTTTAACCACGCCCTGAAAACCATGCCCTTTTGTAATTCCGCTGACTTTCACAAAACTTCCTTCTTTAACGACGGATAAATCGGATTTCTCATCGGCAACTTTAATAGGCGTGACGGGTATCACTTTTTCACCTTGCCATATCTGGCTCATTTTTAATTTTGTGCCTATTATTTTCATATTTTTTAAAAAATACCCGAGGGTTAGCTCGGGTATTTTTTAGCTATCCTCTTTCTGAAGTAGTCTACAGCATTTTAATCTCTATGTCTACTCCTGCCGGTAAATTCAGCGAAGACAGTGCCTCAATGATAGAGCGTGTGGGATTTAAAATATCAATCAATCTTTTGT
>JBBTTV010000014.1:0-3761 GCA_038064115.1 Patescibacteria group bacterium | reverse complement strand
TGCACGCGCAATTCAAATTGTTCACGGGAATCTTTATCAATAAATGTTGATCGATTTACCGTGTACTTGTGCGTTTCTGTCGGCAACGGAATCGGACCGATTACTTCGGCGTCATATCTTTTAGCCGTCTCAACGATTTGGCGAGCTGAATTATCAATCAGCTTGTGATCGTATGCCTTTATTCTTAATCTCAACTTTTCTTTTTCGTTTTCCTTTTTTGCCATAGCCCAATAGGACTTCGGATTTTTATTTAATGATCTTGATTACGACGCCTGCACCAACCGTTTTGCCTCCTTCACGGATGGCAAATCTCTGTTTCTCTTCCAGAGCAACCGCCGAAATTAATTTAACGGCTAATTTTATGGTATCGCCCGGCATAACCATTTCAACGCCTTCCGGTAAAATCACTTCACCGGTAACATCGGTTGTTCTGATATAAAATTGCGGCTTATACCCTTTGAAAAATGGGGTATGACGTCCGCCTTCCTCTTTGCTTAACACATAAACTTCACAGTCAAATTCGCTGTGCGGAGTAATACTGCCGGGTTTGGCGATAACTTGACCGCGCTCCACATCTTCTTTTTTTAAACCGCGAAGCAAAATACCAACATTGTCTCCCGCCCGGCCTTCATCAAGTAATTTATTGAACATTTCTATGCCGGTAACAACGCTCTTTGCAGTCGGCTTTAATCCGACAATTTCAACTTCTTCGTTAACTTTTACGACGCCGCGCTCCATTCTGCCGGTAACGACAGTTCCTCTTCCTTCAATTGAAAAAATATCTTCAATTGGCATCAAAAACGGCTTAGTGATATCGCGAACTGGTTCTGGAATATATTCGTCCAACGCCTTTACTAAATCCAAAATCGGTTTTGCCGCCGGGTCATCCGCCGATTTCACTTCCAACGCTTTTAAAGCGGAACCGCGAATAATCGGCGTGGTATCGCCCGGGAAATTATATTTCTTCAAAAGCTCTCTTACTTCTGATTCAACTAAGTCTATAAGTTCAAGATCATCAACTTGATCAACTTTATTTAAAAAGACCACTATTGCCGGCACGCCTACTTGGCGAGCGAGCAAGATATGTTCCCGAGTTTGAGGCATCGGACCGTCAGCGGCAGAAACAACCAATACAGCGCCGTCCATTTGAGCGGCACCGGTAATCATGTTTTTTATATAGTCAGCGTGTCCTGGAGCATCAATGTGCGCGTAGTGGCGCTTTTCTGATTCGTATTCAGAATGATGCAAGGCAATGGTAATACCACGGGCTTTTTCTTCCGGGGCATTATCAATGTCATCAACTTTTTCTTCTTTTTTAGCCAAACCTTTTAAGAAAAGGACATGCGTCAAAGCCGCGGTTAAAGTAGTTTTACCGTGGTCAACGTGTCCGATTGTTCCGACGTTTACGTGAGGTTTTGTCCTCTCAAATTTAGCTTTTTCTGCCATTTTTTTATTCTATTATATAATTTAATAATTTATTTATGACCTTTTTATTAATTTTATCGCAATACAAATCATTTTATAAAAACTTCTATGCACTTGTCAAGTGCTGGGGTATTTATTTCTTTCCTTCCTTGATCAATTCAGTCACGCTCATCGGCACTTCTTCATAGTGAGAAAATTCCATAGTAAAACTGCCGCGGCCTTGAGTCATGGACCTTAATTTAGTCGCGTAACCAAACATTTCAGAAAGCGGCACTTTCGCGTCAATAACTTTGATGTTCATTCTGTCATTCATGGCTTCTATTTTACCTCTCTTGGAACTCAGGTCTCCTGTAACGTCGCCTAAGAAGTCCGGGGGGACAATTGTCTGTATTTTCATTACAGGTTCAAGTATTACCGCTTTGGCGCGCCTCGCTCCTTCTTGAAAAGCCATAGAACCGGCAATTTTAAATGCCGCTTCGGAAGAATCAACATCATGAAAAGATCCGTCATACAACGTAACTTGAACATCCACTACCGGATAACCGGCAACAATGCCTCGGGACATTGATTCCACGACGCCTTTCTCAATAGCCGGAATAAATTCATGAGGAATAACACCTCCTTTAATGTCGTTAATAAATTCAAATCCCTTGCCTCGTTCTGACGGCTCAACTTTAAGCCAAACATGGCCGTATTGGCCGCGACCGCCGGATTGGCGAATGTATTTTCCTTCCGCTTCCGCCATGCCTTTGACGGTTTCTTTATAAGCCACTTGCGGACGGCCGACATTGGCTTCCACTTTATATTCTCGTTTCATTCTATCAACGATAATTTCAAGATGCAGTTCGCCCATACCAGAAATAATTGTTTCACCGGTTTCCATATCGCCGCTAACGCGAAAAGTCGGGTCTTCTTCAGCTAATCTGTGCAAAGCAAGGCCCATTTTTTCTTGGTCGACTTTTGTTTTCGGTTCCACGCGCACGGAAATAACCGGCTCGGGGAAAATAATTTTTTCTAAAATTATCGGTTTATCAATATCGCACAAAGTATCGCCGGTCGTAGTATTTTTTAAACCGATAATAGCCGCCAAGTCTCCTGCCGGAACTTCGTCAATTTCTTCCCGCTTATCAGCGTGCATTCTCATAATGCGACTAATGCGTTCTTGGGAATTTTTTGTGGAATTCAGAATATAACTGCCGCGTTTTAATACGCCGGAATAAACTCGAAAGAAAGTTAATGAACCGACGAACGGGTCTGCGGCGATTTTAAAAGCCAAAGCCGCGAGCGGCTCTTCGTCTTTCGGGCTACGAAATATTTCCTGGCCGGATTTTAACGGATCTAATCCTTTTGCCGGTAATACATCGGCCGGTGATGGCAGGTAATCAACAACCGCATCCAATAACAACTGGACTCCTTTGTTTTTTAACGCTGAACCGCAAAGAATCGGGATAATGGATATTTCTAAAGTGGCTTTTCTTAAAATTATTTTTAATTCATCTATGGGTGGTTCTTTCCCTTCTAAATAATCCGCCATAAGCTTATCGTCGTGCTCAACGATTTTTTCAACTAAAATACTCCTTCGGCGCGCCGCTTCCTCTTTCAAATTATCCGGCACCTCGCCTTCAATAATGCGCTCTCCCTTTTCTCCTTCAAATCGATAGGATTTCATATTTAGAAGATTTACAACGCCTTCAAAAGTATTTTCTATTCCAATGGGAATTTGGATAGGAACGGCGTGCGGATTCAAACGTTCTTGAATGGATTGGACGTCAAATTCAAAATTCGCTCCGGTTCTGTCCAGTTTATTGACAAAGCACAAACGCGGAACTTTATATTCGTCGGCATATCTCCAATTAGTTTCGGATTGCGGTTCAACACCGGCAACGCCGTCAAAAACCACAACCGCTCCGTCAAGAACACGCATAGAGCGTTTCACCTCAACGGTAAAATCAATGTGGCCGGGAGTGTCTATAAGATTGATTCTATGTTCAAAAGGATTGCTCGGACCGGCAGAAGCATGGCCGTCCGGCTTGATGCCATTTCTCGCGTAAGTCGGCGTCCAGAAACAAGTGGTAACCGCGGCGGTTATGGTAATGCCGCGTTCACGCTCTTGTTCCATCCAATCCATAACCGTATCCCCTTCGTGAACTTCGCCGATTTTATGCGAAACGCCGGTATAAAAAAGAATCCGTTCGCTGACGGTTGTTTTTCCCGCGTCAATATGGGCAATAATGCCTATATCCCTCACCCGATCAATTGGATAAATTCTGGCCATAAAAATAATTTAAAATTATTTCCAAACATTATCAATAATTCTTTTAGAGGCCGTTTTTACA
>JBBTTV010000013.1:0-2631 GCA_038064115.1 Patescibacteria group bacterium | reverse complement strand
CGGTTAATTTACGGTCGTCTAAAGACGACCTGTCTCTAACGGGATGGATCAAGAAGAAAATCAGCAAAGAATTCCACCGACTCCTCCGCCAATAAGGCCGAGGGAAGAAGTTTCTTCCGAAGAAAAGCCCGCGTCGGTAGTTCCGACTGGCGATGTTTTTATTCGGACAATGGAAGAAGATATCAAAGCGCCGAAACCCGAAGAGGTGTTGCCTCCGGAAGAAGGAAAAGACATTGAAATTAAACCGGAAACAGTTGTGCCGCCAATGCCAGAAGCGCCGAAAATAGCTGAATTGCCAGAACTAGAAACGCCTAAAAAACCAATCTGGCTTTTTATCGTTGGGGGAATAGTTATTGCCGCTGTGAGTTTTGTGCTTGGATATTTTGTAATTTTCCCGTTAGTTTTTCCCGCTAAAGAAGCGATAACGGTTACGGAACAGCCAAGTGTTTCAACGATTCCGGCGGCAACAGCACCACAAAAAGTTGAACATAAATCTTTGTTTGTAATTCAAACTACAGGAATTTCCAATGTTAGCGTATCGCCAATGGATTTATTAGGTATTTCAGTGGCGTTGCAAAGCGCGGCGGCAGTGCGTTTGGCAGAAGGTTCTATTAAAGAGATAGCGATTTTAGATCAGAATAACAGTCAAATTTCTTACAGCGAATTCCTTGCCCAGTTTTTATCCGGCGCCGACAAAACGCAACTAGAGCAGTGGTTTGAAAATGACTTTTCTGCTTACTTGTATTACGACCGCAACGGAGTATGGCCGGGGTACGTCGCAAAAATAAAACGAAATCCGTCGTTGCAGACATCGTTGGAGAATCCAAGTAATGTAGCTAATTTTTATCTTGCGCCGCTGAGAACTCTCACGCCTTTTAAAGACGGCAAGATTAATAATTATGCCACTCGTTATGCTTCCGGTTCGCAAGTTGGAGCGGCATTCAATTACGGGATATTCGGAGATTATTTTGTAATAAGCACTTCTTATGACGGCTTGAAAGCCGCGATCAAACTTTTGGGATTATAGTGAAATTATCAAAAAACAGGCGATAACAACGCCTGATTTTTAATATAAGACATTGACAAGGGTGTATTACGCGCATTAAGATAGAAACAATGAATCCCGTTAGAAGGTGAATAAATAAAGCCGTTTTAACAGGATTATAAAATTTATGGAAAACAATAAAAATAATAAAAGCAGTGAAGTTGGGTCCCTTTCTAACGGGATGAATCCACAAGAAGCAGAAAAAAAATTACAACAAACGCAAGCAGATTTAGAAAAGGAATTAAAAGATTTGGGCGAAGTGCCGGAAATGGGCAGTGATGTTGACGCCTTTGATACGGAAACAGATGAAGCGGAAGAATATAGCAAAAATCTCGGCATCAAAGATTCTTTAAAAGGGCGTTTGCAAGCCGTTAAAGACGCGTTGGCAAAAATACAATCCGGAACTTACGGCAAATGCGAGAAATGCGGGATGCAAATTCCCGAAGAAATTTTAGAGGTAAATCCGGAAGCAAGGTTTTGCAGTCATTGCAATAAATAGAATATGTTCAATATTTCCAGGGTCTATGCCGCGGAGCTAGACGGAATTGACGCAAAATTAATTGAAGTAGAGACCGACATCAACGTCGGTCTTCATAGTTTTAATATTGTTGGCTTGGCTGACAAGGCGCTTTCGGAAGCGCGAGAGCGGGTTAGTTCCGCGTTGAAAAATGTCGGCATTAAACCGCCGACAAAAGAAAACAGGAAAATCGTAGTTAGTTTGGCGCCGGCGGATATAAAAAAGACAGGGTCGCAATACGATTTGCCTATTGCTTTAGGCTATTTATTATCCAGCAAACAAATAAAAGAATTTGATACGAGCGATAAAATTTTTGTCGGAGAACTTTCTTTGGAGGGAAAACTTCGTCCGGTAAACGGCGCGCTTAACATCGCGCGTTTGGCAACAAAATTAAAATATCAGTATGTATTTTTGCCGAAACAAAACGCCGAAGAAGCGGCAATAATTCCGAATGTGAAAATTATTCCGGTGGAGAATTTAAACCAATTGATCGAACATTTAGAAGGAAGAATTTTAATCGAAGAACAATTAAGCACTAACATTTTAAACGAAAAGCAATTTGTTCCAAACAATACTATTGATATTTCGGAGGTTAAGGGCCAGCAATATGCCAAGCGCGCATTGATGATAGCCGCCGCCGGTGGACACAATATATTAATGAAAGGGCCGCCGGGAACCGGCAAAAGCATGTTGGCTCAATCGTTGAATTCCATTTTACCGCCGATGATGTTGGAGGAAATTATTGAAGTAACGCAGATTTATAGTTCCGCCGGTTTGTTGCATGGCAACCCGTTTATAAATTATCGGCCGTTTCGTTCTCCGCACCAAACTGCTTCCGTTGTTGCCATTATTGGCGGCGGCAAAGATCCAAGGCCGGGAGAAATTAGTTTGGCGCATAGAGGAATTTTATTTCTGGATGAACTTCCGGAATTTCGCCGAGATCTTTTGGAAGCGTTGCGCCAGCCGTTGGAAAACGGCAAGGTCATTATTTCGCGGGCAAAAAATAATGTGGTTTTTCCGGCAAGATTTACATTAGTAGCGGCAATGAATCCTTGCCCTTGCGGTTATT
>JBBTTV010000012.1:0-7906 GCA_038064115.1 Patescibacteria group bacterium | reverse complement strand
CGTTAAAAGATGGCCGTCTTTAGTCGGCACACGATTGCACTGCGCGGAAATTTTTATGTTAGCTAATTTAAATCCGTCTTTTTTTATATCACCAAGCAGTTTAAGCGGTTCCCATTCCACCTTCGGCTCTTCGCCGCCAATCATTGGAATAACATTGTCTAAAATATCGAGGGAGGGAACGCCTGGGTATCCGGCTCCGGAAATTGCCTGCATTGAAGTCACCATAATTTTACTGATACCAAACTTATCCATTACTGGCTTAATCGCCATCACGAGCGGTACTACTACGCAATTTGGATTCGTAACGATGAATCCGCTCCATTTTCGCCGTTTTTGTTGAAATGGGATAATTGAAGCATGATTCGGATTGACTTCCGGCACTATCAACGGCACATCTCGCTCGGTTCGGTAGTTTTTAGTATTGGAAATCACGCCGTATCCGGCCATCGCGAAAGCTTTTTCAATCTCACCGGCTACGGAAGCATCAAGACCGGAAAATACAAAATCACAATATGCGAATTGCGCGCCTCCGCCCTTGGCTCCGGCAATACGAATGCGCTCATGCGAATTAAACTGACGCGGATCACATTCAAGCACTGGCATTTTACGAACAGATTGCGGAATATCCACTTCCTGCTTCCATCGCCCGCTCACCGCTTTTTCGTATGTTTGTCCGGCGGATTCTTTGGATGCCGCTAATACTGTAATCTCAAACCAAGGATGATTCTGCAAAAGAACAATAAACTTTTGACCGACCGTTCCAGTCGCGCCAAGTATTCCGACTTTAAGTTTTTTTATTCGCGTATTTTTCATAAATTTAAATTTCATGAATTATTTTTAATATTCCCTTAAGCACTGCCGCGGCCGTAACCTCTGCTCCGGCGCCGGGGCCTTTTATAACCAATGGGTTTTTATAATTTTTGG
Organism: Patescibacteria group bacterium; assembly: GCA_038064115.1. GTDB lineage: Bacteria > Patescibacteriota > Minisyncoccia > UBA6257 > WO2-44-18 > JBBTTV01. The sequence continues at coordinate 6,982 of JBBTTV010000012.1, read as the reverse complement.
TATATATAGCAATTATGTTATCAGTGCCACTGGTATTTGCCAAAGGTTCAGACACGCCGACTTCTTTCAAACAAGCGGCAAGCCTGCCGTTTTTAATGCTCCCGACATATCGGAGAACATTTTTCTTGGCTCGCGCTTTTTTCAAACGGCCGGCAAAATACGCGTCGTCATAATCAGCAAGATTTTCCAATTTAACATCCGATAATTCTAAAATTTGGCCGACTTCTCTCGCCAAAATCAATAATTTTCTTCCCGCATCCATACCGCTAAGATCTTCCCGCGGGTCCGGCTCGGTATATCCTCTTTGCTTAGCTTCCGCTACTAATGCGCTAAATTTCTGCTTGCCGTCAAAATTATTAAATAAATAACTTAAAGTGCCGGAAAAAATTCCTTCAATTTTATTTATTTTATCGCCTGTCGCCAATAAATTTTTTATGGTTTCTATAACCGGCAAACCGGCGCCGACATTCGCGTCGTAATAAAAATATTTTTTATTCGCCGCTAAAATTTCACGTAATGACTGGTATTTTTTTATCGGCAATACATTGGCTTTTTTATTCGGCGTAACTATATGGAAACCTTTTTTTGCAAAATCCTCATAACTTTTAGCGATTGTTTCGCTGGCCGTGCAATCAACTAAAATTTTGGTTTTTGCCTGACGTTTTGCGGCTTTTCTAATGTATTCTTTTAAATTCATCGTTTCAAAACCTTTCCCGTCAAAACGCATTTGCTTACTGTCAGCCACCGCGCAAATTTTAAATCCAGAGCGATTTTTCGCTTGTTTTAATAACGCTGAACCGACAACTCCCTTGCCGATTAAGAATACTTCCGCGTCGCGAGAAGGACTAAAAAATTCCTGATGAAGAAATCTAATGGCATTATCTTTATCACCACGATTGACTACTAAAGAAACGTTTTTTTCCGAACTTCCTTGCGCGATAGCAAAAATATTTATTTTATTTTGTCCTAAAACCCCAAAAATTCTACCGGCAATTCCAGGAATGCCCCGCATCTTTTCACCGACCACCGCGATAACGCTATGATCGTCTTTTTTTTCAACCGCCATTTTTTTATCGCGAATCTCCGATTCAAATTCTTTATTTAAAGCAGAAAGGGCCTTAACGGCATCAGCGTTTTTAACCACAAAACAAATAGTATATTCTGAAGACGCCTGAGAAATCAAAATAACGTTTATTTTTTTATTAGCGATTACCCGAAAAACTCGCTCCGCCGTTCCCGGCACGCCGGCTAAATTCATGCCGCCAATATTAATTAAACTGACATCGTCAATCGTGGAAAAATTTTTAACTAAAGAGCTCCCTGTTTTAGATTTTTTACAAATAACAGTGCCCGAATACTCGGGATTGAAAGTGTTTTTAATCACTATTGGGATATTTTTCTTGATAGCCGGAAGCATGGTCGGCGGATAAATAACCTTTGCCCCGAAATAAGCCATCTCAAATGCTTCCTCATAACTTATCTGCGGCAAAGTTACTGCTTCCGGAACAATTCTGGGGTCGGCGCTCATTACACCGTCCACGTCAGTCCAAATTTCTATCACATCGCAATTTAAAGCCGCTCCAAAAATTGCCGCCGTGTAATCGGAGCCGCCCCTTCCTAAAGTAGTCGTTCTTTCTTTGTCATCAGAACCGATGAAACCGGTGATAATAGGAATAATTCCTTGCGGTAATTTTCTGAAATAATTGCGGATTTTAACATTGGTTTTTGAAAAATCTACCGCCGCGTTCTGAAAATTATCATCGGTTTTTACCAGTTTTCTGGCATCAACCGCCTGTGATTTTTTGAAATAAGAGGCAATTAACTCCGCGGATAATCTCTCGCCAAAACTCGCGACTAAATCCAAAACCATCGGAGAAGCATCGCCAATTAATTTTATTCCTTTGATAATATTTTCTAATTCATTAAGTAAAATGATTGGCGAAGAAACCCTTAATTCTTTTGCCGCCGCCAGGTGTTTTTCTTTTACCCAAGCAAAATCCAAAACCAATAATTTATCGGTAACGCCCTGCATGGCCGACACTACAACGGCAATCTTGTCGCCCTTCGACTGGCTCAGGGCAGAATTATGAATGATTCTGCAAACATTTTTAATTCGGTCTGCCGAGCCTACAGACGAACCGCCAAATTTCATTATTTTTGTTATTTTTGCCATATCTATTTAAAAATCCGATCTTACTGAGATCGGATTTATTATACTTTGTGTTGTTAACAAACCGCAATCTCAGCTTTGAGCCGCTTGAATAGTCGTAGTGGTAGTTGTGGTCGCAAACTGAATCATTATTTTTAATATAACATATTCATCAAAATTTCAAAAATGAATTCGCATTATTCTTGATTATTTTATAAAAAGCCCCGAAATTAATTCGGAGCTAAAAATATTTTTTCAAATTTCTCGTAATCTCTTAAACTTATAAAGCCGTATTTATAAAGTAAATCTAATTTTGCTTTATACCGCTTATCTCGATTCCATTCCGTTTTTTCCAGGTTATTAAATTGGGAGGGTTTATTATTTACCGCTTTATAAAATTCAGTAACAAACTCCGCGGAATCTTCCATCCAATTTGTTCTGCCGTAATCAGTCGCTAAACCATCTTGCGGATATTTATAATTGCTGCTCTTTTGCCCGGAATAGACATCGTCTCCTGCCACTTCTTTCCATTCTTCTTCAAACACGCTCGTATATATAATACTGTGCGTATAAGCGTGGGCAATTTCATGCCAAACGATATTGCAATTATTAATATATTCGTTCTTGATGCAGATTCTACCAATTTCCGCGCAATGTCCGGCGTCGCCATTAAAATGCCCCAGATCATCAATCTTCGCTATAAATTCAATTGATTTAATAACTGCTTGAGGCAAAACGCTGACCAGCTTATCCAAATCACTGGCTTCCTGCCAAGTAAACGATCCGTATAATTTGAAGCCATGTACTGACTTAAAAGCAGATGGGGCAACGGGAATGGCGTGACAATCAACCAATAAAGCCATAACGGCCACAAGCACGAAAAGCAAAAATCGCTTCATTCGGCCCTCCTTTGTATTTAAAAGAAGCTGTTTTTAGTTTAACGCCAAGCGCCGAAAAAAGAAAAGCCCCGACATTATGTCGGGGCTAAATTCCGATTAATACCTCGGAATAAAATTGTATTCTTTCAAAAGCTGAAGTTTTTGCTGATAGGCGGGTTCATACGGAAAAGAGTCATAAACCGAAGATTGGCTTAAAAGTCGCTTATAAGCGTGCATCACATGCTGCGCCACGTCCTGATGCAAATCTTCGTGCAATACTCCGCCCTGAATATCTCTCCATCGCGCTTCAAAATTACTGTTTTCACGATTCAATTGCAAGTGGCGGGCGTGCCCGAATTCATGATAAAAAACTTCTGGATTGGATTTCATTACCGACATGGACATACAAATGCGTCCGTCCGGATGTGTGTGGCAATTACTGCTGTCGCAGCTGTAAAAATCAAAAATTTCTACGGAGGGAACGGCATTTCTTACGCTCCAAGGTATACGATCCATCATCTTTTCAACGCGATAATCAATAAAATTTAATCTCGCTTGCTGATTTGAAGAATCGGAAACATTAACAAGCCAAATTCCGTTTTGATTGTCATCACTCGCAATACTTGCGACACCATTAATATTTGGCGCGCCTGTCATAGCCCAATAAAGTAAGCCGAACCACCCTAAAACAAAAACATGCACAGCAATCAACAAGACAACATTCCCAACTTTTTCCGTATTCATTACGCCGCCTTTCAAAGAACTGCTTTCGGACTAGATTATACCAAATTTTAAAGCGTTCGTCAATTTAGCGACTGACTTTCAAAAAATGCCTTTTGCCAACTTGTAAAACGATTTCTTTTCCTATTGAAATAATTTCATCGGGATTGGTTCTCTTTTCATCGTTTATTTTGACCCCACCTTGCTCAATCAATCGCCTCGCTTCGCTTTTACTGGAAGCCAGTTTTGTCTCAACTAATAAATCAATTAATTTATAATTCGCGGCTGGCAGTTTACAAGTTAGAATTGCTTCCGGCTTTTCATGTTTAGAAAATAATTTCAAAAATTCTGTCTTTGACATGTCGGCGGCTTTTTCATCGTAAATAGTTTGGATTACAGCTTTGGCAATTTCCAATTTTGCGTCGCGCGGATTCATTTTATCGCTTAAAACCGCGCTTTTTAAAGAACTGATTTTGTTCATCGGCATTTCGGTGGAAAGTTCTGCGACCTCAAACATCGCTTCATCGGCAAGCGCCATAACCTTTCCGAATATGTCTACCGGCTGGTCATCAAGATTAATCAATCCCCCCTCGCTTTTATTCATCAGCTTTCTGCCTGTTTTCGGATTAATCAGCAACTTGGTCGTCAACACAAACTTTTCTTTATTTTTATAAATTTTCATCAAATCCCGTCCGACCAACATATTGAAGGTCTGGTCATTGCCGCCGATTTCCATATCAATATCCATCGCCACCGAATCGTAACCCTGCATCAAAGGATACAAAAATTCATGCACGCCTATCGGCTTATCGGCTTTTATTCTTTCCTGGAACATATCACGCTGAATCATCTGTTGAACGGTAAAATTCTGCGCCAGAAGAATCGCGTCGGCGAACTTCATTTTATCCAGCCATTTTGAATTAAATTTCACTTTGGCGGCATTGGCTCCGGAGAATTTTATTATTCTGGAAACTTGTTTTTTAAAAGTTTTGTAATTTTCTTTTATTTCTTTTTGGGAAAGCGGTTTGCGGGCGGCTAATTTATCGGTTGGATCGCCAATTTGCGCCGTAAAATCTCCAATCAGAAAAATTATCTCGTGTCCGAGTTCTTGAAGTTTTTTTAACGTTAAAAGGTTTGTCAGGTGGCCTAAATGCAAATGCGGCCCGGTGGGGTCGGCTCCTAAATAAATTCTTAAACGCCGCCCTTCCGATAATGCTTTTTCAAGCGCTTCTTTGGACGGGTAAATTTTTTCAACGGATCGTTCCAAGACTTCAACCGGTTTCATTACCTTTTATTCTACCTTAATTAACCAAAAAATAAACCACTCGCTTAAGCGAGTGGTTTATAATTTTTTCTATTTTATTTTTTTGCTTTTATGATTTCATCTACTATTCCGTATTCTTTGGCTTCCTGCGCGCTCATATAGAAATCTCTATCCGTGTCTTTTTCAATTTTACTCAACGATTGACCGGTATGCTTTGCCAAAACCTGATTCAACCTATCTTTAATCTTTATAATATGGCGGGCGGTAATTTCCACTTCTATCGCCTGACCTTCGGCTCCACCCATTACCTGGTGAAGCAAAACTTCGGAGTTAGGCAAAATAATTCTTTTTCCTTTTTTGCCGGCAGACAAAAGAACCGCCGCCATTGAAGCCGCCATACCAACGCAAATAGTAGAAACGTCTGGTTTGATATATTGCATTGTATCGTAAATAGCCAGTCCGGCAGTCACCGAACCGCCCGGACTGTTTATGTAAAGCTTAATGTCTTTCTTCGAGTCCTGATGCTCCAGAAATAACAGCTGGGCAACAATAAGGCTGGCAACTTGATCATTAATCGGCCCTCCCAAAAAAATAATACGTTCCTTAAGCAGGCGTGAATAAATATCATATGCCCGCTCACCGCCTTCGGTTTTTTCCAAAACGGTGGGTATCAAATATTCATTTTTAATTTGTTTGTTCATAAATTTTATTTTTGAGATTCCAAAAATTGGAATATTTTCTTATTTAAAGCGACGCCATAATTATAATTGTAATTTCTTTCGTCTTCAACATTGCCGATTTCTTCAGGCGTTGGCTGTAATTTTTCAATTTCAGCCATTTTATAAATAATCAGATTACTGGCAACATTATTTTTAGCCCGCTCGTACAACTGCTTGCGCGTTTCTTCCTCGTTTTTTCCCATTTTTCCAAGAAGGGGCTTATAATCCTCCATCATTCCGTCCAATGTTTTTTGAATCATAACTTCAGGAATTTCTATTTTGGAAGATTTGATAATTTCATCCAACATTTTAATTTTCAATCGTTCGTTTTCTTTCATTTCTTTTTCTTGGCGCAAACCGTCGTTAATGCTCGCTTTCAAATCTGCAACCGTTTTAAAATTCGGCCCCAAGGCATGAGCAAAATCATCCGTCATCTCCGGAAGTTCCCTGTTATAAACATCGTTAATTTTTACTTTGAAATCAATGGTTTTGCCGCGAAGTTTTTCATTCAAATAATTTTCCGGCGCGGTCAACGAAAATTCCAACGCTTCACCGGCTTTGCGATTTTCCAGTTTTTCTTCAAAACCTGGCATAAAATGCCCTTCGCCTAATACAAATTTTTCGTCTTTGAATGAATCCGCCGCGCTTTCAACATCAATGCTGATAAAATCGCTTTTATGGGCTTCTCTGTCCGCTTTGGTAATTTTTGCCCGCGAACCGCGAATCCAATTAATAGTTTTTTCTATTTCAACCGGCTCCACTTTAACTTCTTTTTTTTCTTTCAAAACGCCTTTAGCTATTTTTTTGTAATTACTAAGGGTGATCTCCGGAAAAACTGTAATCGTTGCTTTGTATTTTAATCCAAGCGGGCTTTCCTGAAGCTCAATCTTCGGAGCGTCAATAATAGTCCAATTATTGTCTTTGGAAATTTCGTCTAAACTAAAACGCATCGCCTTGTGAGCGGCTTCCTCAAAAACATGATCTTTATTAACGGCTTGGTCCGCCAATTCTTTAGGCGCCATTCCCGGACGGAAACCTTTGAGATGGACATTCGCAACGGCATTATCATAAGCACTCTGCCAATAACCTTGAAATTCTTTTTGATCCAATTCGGCTTCTAACTCAACTATAGAACCTGTTTTTTTTGTGAATTTAGATTTCATCAATAAAAATTTATAAGAACGGGACGATAAGAAGCGCGACGATACTGATTACTTTAATCAACGGATTGATTGCCGGACCGGCCGTGTCT
>JBBTTV010000011.1:0-8805 GCA_038064115.1 Patescibacteria group bacterium | reverse complement strand
TTTACGCGGTCCATCCGCAAAAGCAAAAGAGGATTGCTTTGGAAACAATGGAAATTTATGCTCCGCTTGCGTATCGTCTCGGAATGCAAAAATTAAGCGGCGAGCTTGAGGACCTAGCCTTTCCTTATATTTATCCTCAAGAACACAAATGGTTGGTCGCGAATGTTAAGGACCGCTATGAAGAACGGGAAAAATACGCGGAGCGTTTTAAACCGATTCTTAAATCGGAATTTGAAAAAAATGGAATTGAAATACTTCGCATGGATTCTCGAGCGAAGCGTTACACCAGTTTATATAAAAAACTGCTTCGCTATGATATGAGCATTGAAAATATTCATGATTTAGTGGCCATTCGCGTTATCGTCAATAATATTGAGGATTGTTACGCGGCATTAGGCATCATTCATAAACGCTGGCCACCGTTGCCCGGGCGAATAAAAGATTACATAGCGCTTCCGAAAGTTAACGGCTATCGCAGTTTGCACACGACTGTTTTTGGAGCAGACGATAAAATTACGGAAATTCAGATTAGGACCGCGCAAATGCACGATGAAGCGGAGCTTGGTATCGCGGCGCACTTTGCTTATCAAAACACGAAAGGCACAAAAGATTATCTTAGGCGAAGGGCGACCTTTGCTGACAGAAAAGAATTGGCCTGGATACAACAATTGCAAAGTTGGCAGAAGAATTTTGGAAATACGGAAGAATTCGTCCAATCGTTAAAAATTGATTTTTTCAAAGACAGGATTTTAGTTTTAACTCCAAAAGGCGAGGTTATCGATTTGCCGGCTGGTTCAACGCCGATAGATTTCGCTTATCAAATTCACAGCGATGTTGGCAATAATTGTTCTGGCGCGAAAGTAAACGGGAAAATCGCCTCTTTGGATTATGAATTGCGGTCCGGAGACGTAGTGGAAATTATTACCCAGCAGAATAAAAAACCATCAGAATCATGGCTGGCTTTCGCAAAAACCAGTCAGGCGAAAAATCACATTAGAGCTGTTTTGAGGCAAGCAAGTACTGCCTTTCTTTCCAAAAAACAGCCGACTAAAATTGAATTTAAACTGGTAGTTGAAGATAAAGAAGGATTACTAAAAGACATATCCGTTATTATTGCCCGTTCTCATGTTAATATTCAGACACTTAATACGTGGCAAAACGGCAGATTTCCAACTATAAAAATCAACACGAATGTAATTGCCAAAGATAAAGCCGAAAAGCTTATGTTGAAGCTCAAAAAATTGAAATCAATAAGAGAAATTTCTTATAAACTAATCTGATCTTGCTGTTCTTGGCCGGGTTGTTGTTTGGATATTTTTTGAATAATTCCTTGTAGCTCTTCCGGGGAATAAAAAGAAATCGTTATTTTCCCACTTTGGCCGGAGCTTTCCAATTTTACTTTTGTCCCCAAGAGTTCTTCCAATGTTTTTTGAATGCTGAATAATTCTGGCGATGGTGCTATTGCGGCTACGGACGATTCTTCCTGTTGACCGGCAGTTTTTATTTTTTGAATGCGAGATTTTAATTCGCGCACGCTAAGACTGCTTTTTAAAATGTCTTCAAATAAATTTTGTTGTTGAATCGGGTCAGAAACGCTTAAAAGCAAGCGCGCCTGGCTTTCGCTGATTGTGTTTTTAGCAACGGCTTCTTGAAGTTGAGTTGGCAGATTGAGCAAGCGAAGCACGTTGGCGATTGTTTCCCGGCTTTTGCCGATGCGTACGGCAATTTCCCGTTGGGTTAAGCTGAATTGGTCCTGTAGTTTGGCGTAAGCGCGAGCGGCCTCAATCGGGTTAAGATTGGCGCGTTGAACGTTTTCAATAATAGCCAACTCCAGCCGATCTTGTTCTCGATTAACGCTTCGTATTACTGCCGGTATACGTTCCAAACCAGCGATTTTAGCGGCTCGCCACCTTCGTTCTCCTGCGATAAGCTGGTATTCGACTTGAGTTCCGGTTTCGGTTTCATTTTCAATCTTGGTGACAACTATCGGCTGAATAATACCAAACTCCCTAATTGAAGAAGCCAGCTCCATTAATTCTTGTTCGTTAAAATCCCGTCGCGGTTGCTGCGGGTTGGGAGATATGCGGTTAGTTTCAATGAGAAATACCGGTCCTTGAATCGGCAAATTATTTTCCATACCTATATTTTAGAGGATATAATTGATTTTATCAATAAAATATCTTAAATTGAGTTAGAATTGCCGAGGTGGCGGAATGGCAGACGCAGTGGACTCAAAATCCACCGATCGCAAGGTCATGAGGGTTCGACTCCCTCCCTCGGCACAAAATTTGACAACTTTTTGATTTTATGCTAGGATTAGCGCGCAATCAATTAATCCCCGGAAAGGGGGTTTTTTGTTGGGAAAACAATGGATAAAGCAAAGATTTATCCCTGGCCGGGCAGGCTACAAAATTTCGCCAATCAGCTATTTTCGCTGTTATTGGTCGCGAACGTGCTGCATTTCAATACCGGAGTGCTTTTTAGCATTGAGCCGATTATTGATTTGCCCAGCTTTGAATCAATGGTTCAGGCAACTTCTTTTATCGGTGACAATCAACTAAAGCATGTTAAACGCATAGAAGTTGTTTTAACCGCCTATTCTTCAACGCTCGATCAAACGGATGATTCTCCATTTGTTACCGCCTCAAACACTCGCGTTAGGGATGGCATCGTAGCGGCAAATTTTTTGCCGTTTGGAACGAAAATCAAGATTCCGGATTTATTTGGAGATAAAATATTCGTCGTGGAAGACAGAATGCACAGGCGTTTTAATGACAGGGTGGATATTTGGTTTTCGGATCGATGGTCAGCGAGACAATTCGGCTTGCAGAAAGCGGAAATCATTGTTCTGGAGTCGTAATAAAAATAAAAACCCTCGTAAGAGGGTTTTTTGTTCACAATTTTTTATTAATATCATTATCTTCAAGATCATCCAAACTGCCGCCCGAAGACGGGTCTTTTTTGAAAAGTCCGTACTGGTCTTTTCCGAAGAAATCATCTTTCGGTTTTCTTGCTTTTACTTTTCGTTTTGCGGCGTTCAATTCTTGGTGGTATTTTTTAGAACATAACGACATTGCCAAGAGCAAACCAACGATAGCTAAGAAAATTGCAACCATCGCGTAACTTAAAAAATAATCATCATTTCTTATCCCGATAACCATTACGGCCAAAGCGGCGGCTAAAAATAAAACAGAGGGAAATACCTGTTTCAATTTCCTCGCGGACATATTCATCCTTTCAAAGTTCACTAATAGGATACGCCTGTTTGATGAAAAAATCAAATTATGAAAAAATGTAAGTATGACAGGCAAAAAACTCAAAGTTGTTATTTTGGCCGGAGGACCTTCGTCAGAACATGAAGTTTCTTTAAAAACCGCGGGTAATGTCGTTGCAAAATTGGATAAGAAAAAATATGACGTTGAACAAATCATCATTTCTAAAAATGGAGAATGGCCGATACTGCCGGATAAATTGGCGGCAGATGTTGTTTTTATAGCAATGCACGGCGCGTATGGCGAAGACGGGACGGTTCAGTCAATTTTGGAAAAAGCGAACATACCTTACACCGGCTCTGATGCCGTTGCCAGTAAATTAGGAATGGATAAAAGAAAATCTTCGGAAATTTTTTCAAGCAATGGTTTGCTGGTACCGGAATCTTTTGATGTTTCGCGATGTAAATTTCCAGTCGTGATAAAACCGGCTGACGGCGGTTCAAGCGTTGGCGTGGCGATAGTTGAAACAGCCGATAAATTGCAAGAAGCTATTAAAGAAGCCTCTAAACACTCCAGTGAAATTCTTGCGCAGGAATATATTGAAGGAAGAGAATTAACTTGCGGAGTTTTGGACGATGGACTGGGCAATGTAACGGCCTTACCGCCAACCGAAATAATTCCGGTAGCGAGAAAATTTTTTGATTATCAGGCAAAATATATTGCCGGAGCCAGCAGAGAAGTAACTCCGCCTGATTTGTCGGAAAAAATCATTAAAACAATTCAAGAAATCGCGTTGAAGGCGCATAAAATAATCGGTTGTTCGGGAATGTCCAGAACAGATGTGATTATCAAAAATTCAGACCCATCAAAAATATATGTTTTAGAAATAAATACCATCCCCGGGCTGACGGAAACAAGTTTGTTGCCGCAGGAAGCATTAGCGGCGGGAATATCTTTTTCTGAACTTTTGGATCGGATTATCATAGCGGCGCTGAATAGATTTAAGCGGAGAAAATAAAAAATAGGCTCGCAGTGGCGAGCCTTTATAAAAAATAACTACTTGCGAACTTTCAGTTCGCAGTATATTCGTCTTTGGAAGACGATTGCTCTGTATTTACTTCTCAACGAACTAATTTTATTATATACTCTTAGTGGATAATCGCAACATAGGTTATCCACAAGCGGTTTTAAGTAAATTTTGAAAAGAAAATACGAATTATGGCGAAATGGCACGGTAGCCAAGTGGTAAGGCAGGAGTCTGCAAAACTCCTATACGTGGGTTCAATTCCCGCCCGTGCCTCCACGAATTTTATTCAAGAGCACAGCAATTGACTATAAAATTCAGTGTCCCGCTAACGGCGGGAAAATTGCGAGAAGTTAAAGATATGCCCGGGTGGTGGAACTGGCAGACACAAGGGACTTAAGATCCCTCGATCGCAAGGTCATGTGGGTTCGACTCCCACCTCGGGCACCAATATCAAAACCCGCTCCTAGGAGCGGGTTTTGTGTTAGATTTTCCCGACTAATTTTAATCCTGGTTTAAGCGTTTTCTTTCCCGGTTTCCAATTTGCCGGACAAACTTGTCCTTTGTGTTCTCTGACGAATTTCGCGGCCTGCAGTTTTCTTAAAATCTCCGCGGCGCTTCTGCCAATACTATTATCGTGTATTTCATATGCTTTCAAAACACCGTCAGGGTCAACGATAAACGTTCCGCGCAAACAAACGCCCTCTTCTTCAATATATACGCCGAATTCTCGGCAAAGATTGCCAGTGGGATCGGCGAGCATCGGGAAATTAATTTTCTTTATCGCAGGTGAAGCGTCATGCCACGCCTTATGGACGAAAACAGTATCTTTGCTGACGCTTAATATTTCCGCTCCCAGGTTTTGGAATTCTTTATAATATTCAGCGGCTTCTTCCAATTCTGTTGGACAGATAAAAGTAAAATCAGCCGGATAAAAAAGTAAAATTACCCACTTACCTTTATAATCAGAAAGCCGCACTTTTTTAATTTCTTCATTATGAAAAGCTTCCAGCTCAAAATTAGTAATTTTTTGGTTTATTTTAATCATAGAATTAATTATTATTCATTTTTCGTTTTCCATCAAGATTTTTTCTATTTTTGCCGCATGTTCCAAGCCGCGGTCAATTTCAAACACAATTTTCGGCATCGGTTTGATATTTATTTTTTTTAACAGCAAATGTTGGAGTTCTCCGCGGGCTTTGTTAAGAATTTTTAGAACCTCTTCCGCTTTTTCCATCGGGATTACGCTGAATTTTATTGCTGCCAAATCAAGTTTTTTTGTTACTTCAACGTCGGTAACAGTAACCAAGGCGTCTGGAGTCTCAATCTCGCGGATTATCAATTTACTTAATTCTTCTTTTATTAAAGCGCTGACGCGTTGATAGCGAAAATATTTCATAATTTATCGTAAAATAATATGGTCTCCGATTTGAATAGAAATTTTTGAATCAACAAGAAGCCCGGCTTCATTTCCGCTTTCCACTTTTTGGGCATCTCTTTTCTTTTGTTGTAAATTTATAATTTTGCCTTGGCCTAAGATTTCATTTTTGCGCTGTATTTCAATAACCGCGTTGTTTTTGATTTCCCCGAGAATTACCTTACCGCCAACGATTTGATGAGCGTCTTTTTTGCCGAAAATGGCAAGTATTTCCAAATCACCGTTAATTTTTTCTTTTTGCCTGCCTTTTATTTCTTCTTCTATGGTTTTAATCAATTCGTAGATGATATTTGAAAGAATTATTTTTATGCCTTGAGTTTTTGCCAAATTCTCCGCTGCCTTGCTTATTTTAGTGTTAAAGCCGATGACCAGCGCTTTGGTGGGAACGGCTATATTAACATCGCCGTCGGTAATGTTGCCGACAGATTCATAAATTATTTTAATTTTTATTTCTTCCGGCAACGGCAGATTTTTAATGACTTCGGAAAGCGCCTCTAATGATCCTGCCACATCCGCTTTCAGCAAAATGGTAATAGTATTTTCTTCGGTTTCTGTTTCCGCGGCGGCAACTTTCACAGAAACGACAGGCTTAGCCGTTTTTATTTCTCCGTTTTCAACATGGAATTCTTCTCCTATGGTGGGCAAAAATTCAAAGCCAAGCATAACCGCCGGACTAGACGGTAAAATTTCTTTTACATTTTCACCTAGAAAGTTTTCCAGCGCTTTAATTTTGCCGCCGATTTTCAATGTTCCATTTTTGACGATAACGGTTGCTACAATGCCTCGCCGGCTGTCCATTTTTGATTCCAAAATAAAACCATTTGCTGGCGCGTTGGGATCGTAATTCAAATCTTCCATTTCGGCTGCCAATAATATCAAATCAAGCAATTCGTGAACGCCTTCTCCGGTTTTCGCGGAAATCGGCTGGTAGCTGATATTGCCGCCGTAACCTTCCAACAGCACTCCTTCCTGCATCAAGTCGTTTTTGACTTTGTCTACGTTCGCGTTAGGTTTGTCTATTTTATTTATAGCGACAACAAACGGCGTTTCGCTTTCTTTGATTATTCTTACGGCTTCTTTGGTTTGAAGTTTTACGCTGTCATCGGCGGCTACCACCAAAATCGCGATGTCGGCTATTTTCGCGCCGCGAGTTCGCATTTTGGTAAATGCTTCATGGCCGGGAGTATCAATGAAAGTTATTTTTTGAACTTGTCCTGAGTTTGCCGAAGGATGAGTAATTTCGTATGCTCCGATTGATTGAGTAATACCGCCGGCTTCGCGAGCGGCTACCGAAGTTTTTCGGATATGGTCCAATAATGTAGTTTTGCCATGGTCAACGTGTCCCATAACCACGACTATCGGCGATCTTTTTGCCATGTTTTGTATTTGTGTGGGCAGGGTGGGACTTGAACCCACAAGCCTTGCGGCGCTAGCTCCTAAAGCTAGTGCGTTTGCCATTTCGCCACCTGCCCGAGTAATTGATTTGCCTGTCTTGTGGTTGTAGTATCATAACAGGGTTCTTGAACATTGAAAAGTTAGGAGGCGCGATGGCCGATTTCCAAGAAAAACAAATTGAAATCCGAGAAACTCAAGCTTCTCGCGAAAATCAATTGATAGAATTGATAATGAAAATATGCCCAGATGTTATTTTATATTCAAGAAAGGGCAATGGATTGTTTAACTCATGCCCAAGATTGCGTTTTGACAGAAGAATAAAATTAAAATGGTTTTTGGAAATGTTTTCTCAAGTGGAACCGTTAGCTTTTAGCATCAGCAAAATTAACAACAGCGCCCTCAATTTATCAGATGGTTGGGAGGATATTGAAATTAAAGTGTATGATTTTTTATTTTTAGAGAAAGCTGGTAATATCACTTTGGAATATCGAAAACTCTCCGGTAAAGAAGCAATGATTATTTTTGAGCCGCTTAAAACTAAGCCGATTTGGCGGCCCTTAATTTATTGGCTTTTAGCTATTTTTACGATTATTATTTTGCTTTTGGGGGGCAGATTGCTAAGCACTACTATTTTAAGAAAGGCGGTTCAGGATTTAGCGCGATTTATAACAAATGTATTGGTTTAACCTCGTTCATTAAGATGAGCGGGGTTTTTTATTTTAATTTGACTTTTTAGGTAGGGCGTGATATTATTGCGCGAAGTTGGAACTTTGAAATTTTTTAAAAAGGAGGCAGGTATGTTTGGTGTAATCGCGGTTGTATTGTTGGTTGCGTGCGTAATTTTATTTATGGGAGCGGCCAGATTGGTTCCGGTCGTTCATTATGGCGTAGTGACTCGTTTTGGAAAACGAACCGGACGAGTTTTGAACGAAGGACTGAATTTTGTTGTTCCAGTAGTTGATTCCGTAGAACTTTATGAGTACAAGCTTGATACCAAAATCATAAATTTTGGATTTTTCAGCAAAGATAACATGGAAGTTATTATTCGCGCGTTAGTTCAGTGGCGTCCCGATTGGAGAATTACGACAGAAGACGGAAAAAATAAATTTATTGAGAACGGAGAGGAAGCGATTATGCAAGGCATTGATGAAGCGGTAAAAAGCGCCGTCGGCGCTGTTATCGGAGAGCTAGCCGCGCTAACCTTTATCAACAAGAAGAAGGTCGTGGAAAAATATCTTAACAGTATTTTGCGGCTTAATATTCCGCCGCACACAAAACCAGCAATGATTAAACCGGAATTAGGAACGGAGGAGATACCGACGATGGCCGAGCGTTTAAAATTTTACCAAAAATTTTTAAGCGAAATTGATTATTTACTGAAAGAAGAAGGCGTTATGAATCAACATTCCGAGCTGGAAGAACGTTACGGCATTGATATCGTTGCTTTCACAATGAGCGATATTGATTTTAATGAAAATACGCGAAAAGCGTTGGAACTTGAAGGACAAACCAAAGCGAGGCTGAAATCCGATGAGTTGAAGGGCAGGAAAAAAGCTAAAATGACACAAACATTTAAAGAACTTGGCTTAAGTCCGCAATCGGCTGTTAATTCCGCGGAAGTGACGATGGGTCAGGCGCAAAAAGAGGTCAAGAGCTTTGAGGGTTTAGAAAATCTGAAACCATTATCATAGCATTGGCGGTTTGTTTCTCTATTATCGCGCTGACGATTTTGCATT
>JBBTTV010000010.1:0-13449 GCA_038064115.1 Patescibacteria group bacterium | reverse complement strand
CTTTTGTTAGAGTTCCGGTTTTATCAAAAAGAATAATATCCACGCTTCTTGCAGCTTCCAACGACAGCCGTCTTTTTACTAAAAGGCCGTTTTTCGCCGCCATCGTTGTTGAAATGGAAGCGACTAAAGGAATTGCCAAACCCAAAGCGTGAGGACAAGCAATTACCAATACCGCTACTAATCTTTCCATCGCGAAACCAACGCCTTCTCCCGATACAATCCATGAAAAAAAAGTAATCGCGCCGGCGCCAATCGCGATTATCGTCAAATAAAACGCCGCTTTATCGGACAGTACCTGCAATCTTGATTTTGACGCTTGAGCTTCTTCCACAAGCCGCATAACTCCAGAAAGAAAAGTATTCTCGCCTATTTTGGAAACTCGCGCTTTCAACGACCCTTCGCCGTTTATCGTACCGGCGATTACTTCGCTTCCCTGCTGTTTGATAACCGGTTTTGATTCGCCGGTAACCATCGATTCATCAACATTTGAACGGCCATCAACAACGACGCCGTCCGCCGGTATTTTGCCGCCCGGCCTTACAAAAACTACGTCACCGGTTTTAAGTTCCGAAAGCGGAACTATTTTATTCTCATTGCCGGATATTACTTCAGCCGTATCCGGTAAAAGTTTTGATAATTCTTTTAACGCGCTTTGCGCTCCGCTTACCGCTTTCATTTCCAATAAATGCCCCAAGAGCATTACGGTAATCAAAGTTGTCAGTTCCCAAAATAAAGTATTTCCGCGCCCGACAACCGTCACAAATACGCTGTACAGATACGCCGTGGAAATAGCCAGCGCGATTAAAGTCATCATTCCCGGAAGTCGAGCTTTTAATTCCCTAATGGCGCCGATAATAAAAATCCAGCCACCATAAAAAAATACTATTGAGCCCAATAATGCCGGTAAAAAATTTGAACCAGGGAAACTTGGCGCTTGCCATCCAAAAACTTCCAAAACAATATCAGAATACGCAACCACAAAAAGCGTTAAAATTAAACTTACCCAAAACTTTTTTGAAAATATGTCGGCTTTATGACCCGCGTGTTTATCGTATTCGACTTGAAATTTTTTCTTAATCGGAACCAGATTCATTCCGCAATCAGGACAAAGACCTGGTTTTGTTCTTTGAACTTCCGGATGCATCGGGCAAGTGTAAATAACGCCGTTCGCGATTTTCTCTTCCGGTTTTTCTTGCGGATGGTTTTGATTTTTTTGATCGTGACAATACATAAATTAATTATAGTTATTGGGTATCTTTGTATTTTTTTATTTTACCACTCAAACGCTGCATCCGCCCCCTCCTTGAATTTGCTGTGGTTCAATTTCTTCTAACACTCTCTTGTATCCGGAAGCGCTGGAATACTCTTGCCCAAGCGCTATTTTTGCGTCAACTTTGTTCCAATTAATTCCTCTGTTTCCAAAATATTTTGCAATTGCCAAATACGTATCCGGAAACCAATAAGAATTTACGATAAGCGCGGCTTTATACATTTCTTTTTCGGAAACTCCCTGCGCCGCCATCAGTTCCAATAATCCAAGCATCGCCATTCCGTGATTGCAATCCGGAAAATAAACCGAATTCCCGCAACAAGGGCGATAAATATTTTTTGACACTCTATCTACCAGCGCTTGTTGTTCCGGAGATAAAACTACGAAAGAATGCATGCTGTAATGATTCATCGAATCGTTTTTTGCCAGAGTCCATCCGCCGGTGGAAGCAAATTTTCCGGCGCCGCCATATCGCGGATTCATCATTGGCCCTTCATCTAGAATTTCATTTCTGTTTCCCAGACCAAGAGCCCATAATAAATTAAGAATATAACTTGAATTATTTTGCGTAATCGTCAACGCACCGTTGTCGGAAGAATATAGCAGTCGGCGCATTTCTTCATTCAAACCGCCGCGTTCGGCATAAAGCGCTTCTATTTTATCTGCGTCAATTACGCCAGATTTTATCATTCGCACGCCTAAATCTTCCCAGCGAATCGGCAATTCCACGCCGTTCGGAGGCAAGACAAGCCCTTCCAGATTTTCCTCGCTCTTGTTGTTACTGTTCAAAATATTCGCTTGCGAATTGCCGCCGCCATTATTCACGTAAAATACGGCGGCGGCAATAATAACGGTTGAAAGAAAAATGCTCGCTGGCAATAAATAATTGTTCTTCTGCTTTAATTGTGTTTCGTTTTCCATCCCGTTAGAAGGGGGCCCAATTTCATTACTTTGATTATTTTTGTTGTTTTCCATAAATTTTATAATCCCGTTAAAACAGCTTTATTTATTCACCTTCTAACGGGATCCATCTCCATTTTTAATTATTAACCGTTCTCTTTTTTGACCGCTCTGTAAATCAAGAATCCGAATATTCCGAGAATAAGAACCCCCCAAAGAACGTCAGGAATTTTACTTAATGCCGCAAAAACGTCTTGAGACAATCTATTTAGAAAATTGCCTATCCGAACCTGAAACGCGGGAGACCAAAATGCGTCGCCAGAAAACGCCAAGTATAGAAGTATTGCGCCAACTATGAGAAAAATAATCGCAGCGAATACGTTTGTAGAATGAAAGAAAAATGTTTTTTCTCCGATTTTAATTTCCCAGATCTTACCTTGAATCAATTTTGATTTTTCCAATTTAAAGCGATCATAAAAATAAGCGGCAAGGAATAACGGAAACACCATTCCAAATACATAAGCAAAAGTTACGATTAAAGCTTTCCAGAAAGCACCAGAAATGACAGCTAAAGTTACTGCTCCGGCTAGTACAGGCGCGCAACAAGAAGTGGCGGCGCCGGAAAATAATCCCAAAAGAAATACCGATTTCCAACCGCCGATTTTCGGATTTGGCTGTTTCGCCATCGGCAGGATTGAAATTCCTTTGCCGAATAAAGCCATCACGGCAAAAACAATCATCAACGAACCGCCGACGATGTACAATTCGTTATGAAAATTCTGAAAAATTTTCGCAAGCCAAGCGACTCCTAAACCAATTGGTATAAGTACCGCGCTGATTCCGCCAAAAAACACCAGCGTCATTTTCAGAATATTTTTCTTTTCGCGAAACGCGGAAGCAATGTAAGTCGGCAAAAGAATCGTAATACAGCACGGCGCAAACAACGCGACCATTCCGGCGAGAAAGGCCGCGATAATTGACGCGCTAAAAATAATATCCATATTATTTATTTATTACTGTCGCGGTAAAATTCAGTTCTAGAGTCGGCGATTTTATTGAATCCGTTTCAAAATAAACAGTGCGTTGAGCTAGACCAACGCCCGACGGTCCGTGCGCGGCAGGATCAAATACCGCTTCCGCCATCAACGATTTTCCAGCGTCTAATTTAACGTTAGTTCTGGAAGCCGCTCCGCCATGACCGGGCATTCCGAAAATGCCGTAATTTTTTCCGGTGCTATCCGTCATTGTAACGGTTGTACACATGCAAGATGTATAAATTTTATTTATTGTCAGCGGTTCTGTGCCATCATTTTTAATTTCAAATTTGTACGATACTTTGCCGTTTCTCATTGAAATGGTTCCGAAATCAAAATTACTTTCAATCGCGGCAAGAAAACCAGCAGAGCCATTTGTGGTAAGCTCAGCCGAATTACTTGTGGTGAGCCCCGCCGAACCATTGTTTTGATTAATTATCAGCAACGATACTAATACAATTAGTATGCCGAAGCCGATGCTATATATTATTAAGTTGTTTTTGTTTGTCATGTTTTTTTTACCAAAACGCCCGTTCTTTTATTTGAACGGGCGCATAAATTTAACGACTTTAATTCGCTAATAATTTATTACGCGCCCGAAAACACCGTCGCTGGATCACGACGATTTTTAAGAATAAGCCAAGCGAAAAGTTTTCTGACTGGAACGAAAACCGGTTTTTGAAACACTAAACTGCCGATATTTTTATTATTCTTTAAAACTCGGTGAATTCCGGTAAACAACACGATTATTAAAATACCCTGTAACAAGCCCAGGTTCCAACCAGCAGTTGTTTGCGTAAGATTTTGCAATTGCGAAACGTGATGAGCGGCCAAGAAAAGAATGCTGCTTGACGGCGGACAATCGCCAACCGGAGATAAAGACACGGGACAGCCATGACCTCCATTGTGACCCATTGTCACCGCAAATACGGTAGATGCGCCGATAAGCGCCACACCAATGATTAATGCCAAAAATAACTTAGTCATTACTTATAACTGTAACAATTTCTTTGTTTTTATTCAATTTCAAAATATATAAACCCAAAACAAACAAGGTCGTAGAAGTCGCGGCGGAAAACATACAATAAACGCATATTGCTTTGATAACGAAAAGTTGGAGATAAACAAACCCGATTGAAGCAATCAAGCCAGCGGCCGTTAATAAC
The DNA here is from genome assembly GCA_038064115.1 of Patescibacteria group bacterium. Taxonomy (GTDB): domain Bacteria; phylum Patescibacteriota; class Minisyncoccia; order UBA6257; family WO2-44-18; genus JBBTTV01. Next base: position 9,079 of record JBBTTV010000010.1, on the reverse strand, counting down.
GCCGCTAATTTAATAATGCTTTTGTTTTTGGAATCCAGATAAATAATAGAAAGAATAAAGATTGTTAAATAATAAATCCCGCCGAGCAGCGCCACCGGCACGCCGAACATAACTGCGTATTTGCTGGTAACCACCTCTTCGCATCCTTCAACAATGGAACACTCCGGTGGCAAACCGCGATAATGCTGAACCGTAAGATAAGTAGCGTCTAAAAAGCCAATAAAGCTAATTATTAGAAGCGCTATCGCCAGCTTGGTTAATAATGGTTTTGAATTCATCATAGCTTCTTGGATTTAAAATTTTCTTGCCGTTCAAAAAGAAAGTTGGCGTGGCATTAACATTTGAACGAATTCCACTTAAATAATCATTTTCCACTTTGTCTTTAACTTCTTTTGAATCAATATCGCTCTTGAATTTTTCAATATCTAAACCGAGGGCGGTGGCATAATTTACAAAAGTTTCTTCAACGCTGTACTTATTCGCCCACTCGCTTTGATTATCAAAAATCATATCATGCATTTCCCAAAATTTTCCCTGTCTTCCAGCGGCTTCGGCGGCATAAGCTGAAGCATCGGCGTTTTTATGTATTTGCCGTAGCGGAAAATGACGGTAAACAATCTGAAGCTTGTCGCCAAAATCTTGAGTTAATTGTTTTACAAACGGATAATACGCCGCGCAAGCCGGGCATTGAAAATCGCTGTATTCAACTAAAATAATTTTCGCTTCTTTCCCGCCCTTCATCCAATCCGTTGCTGAAACCGCGTCTAAAAGCAAGGCTGGTTGTTTTAAGGATGGGCTATTGGCTAATTGCGCCATTCCAAAAATCGTTCCGCCGACAACAAAAACGACAAAAGACCACATCGCTAGGCGGCGCATAAAAATTTTTGTTTTTTGACCGCGGCCTTCTTTTTCCCGTTCTTCCCGCCTTAATTCCCTTTTTTCTTGTTTGGTAAACTGTTCGTGCATAATTGCCTTTCATTATAGCAGATTTTTTTGATTTTGTGAAGTGGGTAAGCCACTTCGGCAAGCTCAGGGCAAGCGTTTTGATTTTGCCTTAGTGAAATCCCCCACCCTCGTTCTTTCTAGATTAAAAAGGTAGCCGCCGATTTTGAGTTTTTTCCCAAGATCTCTCGCTAAAGAACGGATATAAACTCCAGGACCGGTAACAACTTTTAATTTCAAATACGGCCAATAATATTTCAGGATTTTAATTTTTTTGATTTCTACTTTGCGCGGTTTGAGCGTAACTTCTTGCCCTTTTCTGGCATATTTATACGCTTCTTTACCTTGAATCTTCACCGCGCTAAAAATTGGAGGAATCTGGGAAATTTTTCCTTCAAATTTTTTCAGAGCAATTTTAATTTCTTCTTTTGTCGGTTTTTTCCGAACATCAAATTTCGTTTTTGTTCCCTCGGCATCGTCCGTAGCGCTTTCTATTCCCAATCTGATTGTCGCCAGATATTCTTTTTCTTTTTTTACCAATTCACCAAGTTTTTTTGTCGCCTCTCTTCCTACGGCAACCACTAGAATGCCTTTCGCGAGCGGGTCCAAAGTACCGGCATGGCCGACTTTTCTGGTGCCATAAAATCTTCTTAATTTATTAAGAATATCATTTGAGGTCGGGCCTTTCGGTTTATAAACGGCGAAAATTTTCGCTTCCACGATGTTTATTATGACATTTCAACATTAAATTAAAAAGCTGATTGTTAAAATCAGCTTGGTTATAAATTTACAACTTCAACTTTGCAAACTCTCCTTCAATGTGCGTCTTCCAATCATTCCTCACACTTAACGCCGTCGTAAAAACTTGTTCCACTTTCGGATCGTCCATTTTCCATTCATGGGTATAATCACTGCCATAAGCATTATCTCTCGCCGTATAAATACGCCTTTCTCTTTCCCAAACCTGATACTTGCCGAAAATAACATGGTCAAACAACATACGATAATCTTCGCGCGTCATTGCCTTCGTCATTCTGCCCCCTTAAAAATATCAAAATACAATGTTGCTATATTAACGCGTTAATAATGGTTTTGTCAAAATCTATAAATCCTGAACGCTTCTTCCCCTCTCTTATTTAAAATACTCTGGGACGCAATACTTTCCTTAAGCAATTTTTGCTCAAACAAATATCCGACCATTGTTAACTTTGTTTCTTTTTTTAATGGCACTTTATCGGTTGGGGTAATGAAATATTTATTCTCAAACGCGTTTTTATTTGGCAACGCGGAATATGTTTCCGTATTAATCACCGGCCAACCGTGATAAATTTGCAACCGGTCCAAAAACCAAAGCTGTGGAGTATTCAAGGTATTTTGGTCGTAAATAATGATGGCGGAATATGGTTGAAGTTCTTGCTTGCGGGCTTTTGTTAAAAATTCCTCTTGAATATCGCTTAAAAATTTATGACGCATTTTAAACGACACGGCTGGCATTTTTCCTTTTAATTCCTCATTCAAAAATTTACCAAGCTCGTTATATCCCCAATTATAATTTTCATAACGCGCTTTTTCGGAAAAAATCCAAGGCGCCGATCCTGTTGGATAATAAATAATTTGGCTGTTTATGGAATAAAATATTTCAAACGCAAAAATCGCGCATATTCCCAAAAAGATAATTTTCTTTTTCGGTAAATTCAGTAAAATTTCGAAAAGAAACGCGATGCTTAACGCCATAAACGGCGCGAGAATCGTCAAAAATCTTACGGTAGGACCGATAAAAAGAATTATCCAAATAATTAAAAACGCCGTTGAAATAAGCAAAAATTTATTTCTGCGGAAAAACGGAATTGAAAATCCAAAAATCGCTAAAAATAACCATGAGTTGGAAGAAATTAAAGCCGGAATAAAATTCCGTGCTCTATCCATTAAAGAACCGACTTCTTCTTTGCCCGGAGCGGACTTCCAAACTTCAGGATCCTGCCCAAAAACATAAGAAAACTGGAAATCAAAATGCCCCAACGTTTTATAAAGCATGATGTTGTAAATAATTACCGGGCTAAAAATTAAAATTGCCGCCAACGCGCCAAACCATAACTTGGCATTACGGAAATAATCCCGTTTAAAAAACAAAAGATAAGTTAGAAAAATCGGGATTAAGATAAAAGTCGTGTATTTGGTCAAAAACGCCAAACCCAAAGCAACGCCCATCCAAATAAGATATTTATCCTCTCGCAAAGCCTTAAGGAAAAAATAAACCGCCAGAAGCGTAAAAAATATCACGTAAGATTCTTGTAATCCTACGCGCGAAATAAAAACATTATTGACGGTAACCGCGAGCAAAGCCGCGGAAAGCAAACCAACGCGACGGGAAAAAAGCAAAGAACCGATTAAATAAAGAAAATAAACCGAAGCCACCCCCAAGATTGCCGACGGTAGACGAAAAGCAAAAACATTTTCGCCAAATATGCCCATAAACGCATATTGTATCCAAAATACCAGCGGCGGATGGTCGTGGAATGAAAGACTGGTCCACCACGGCGTATTCGGATTCATCAATTCCAATGGCGTCGGTTGCGCCGGCGCGTTATCAAAATCAAGGGGCCCTATAGCCCGAAAGCTGTAAAAAACTTCGTCTCCGCGAGGGTCGCCATTTTGCAAACCCCAAAACCGCAATAAAGCGGCAATTATCAAAATAGAAATTAAAAGGTATTTTTTATTCATCTATACTCCGTTATTATAAAGGAGTTATGCCCAATGCTACAACTTCGATTATGTTTTTCTATGTGTATGCATTAGAGGGTTTGAAAGATAAAAAAAGATATATCGGTTATACTGTAAATTTAAGAGAAGGATTAGAAAAACATAGAAAAGAGCAAGTTTTTTCAACAAAACCAAGATTACCTATGAAACTTATATATTTTGAAGCTTGCACAAATCAAGACGACGCTCAAAGAAGAGGGAAATATTTTAAAACCACAAGAGAGCGTCGATTTTTAGCCAAACGATTAAAATCATATTATCAATCAAGGTTGTAGCAACTGGGTATGCGATTTTGGACAGAAAAAAGAATCTTACTCGGAATGGTGCTGTTATATGTTCTTGTTTTTGGGACAGTAACCGCGTTGCGGCATTATAATTTTCAGACCCAAACCTGGGATTTGGCCGCTTTCGTCCAAACATTCTGGAACACCACGCAAGGACGAATAATGTTCAACAACATTGAACAGGCCAGCAACCACCTCGGAGTGCATTGGACTCCATGGCTCTTCGTTTTAATTCCGGGATACTTTTTATTCGCTACTCCTTATTATCTTCTTTTTATACAAACTTTAGCGCTTGCCGCCGGAGCTTTCCCTCTTTATTTTCTAGCATTACGAGTTTTACAAAAGAAAAATCTCGCTCTGCTGATTACCGCGGGATACCTTCTATATCCGTCTTTGCATTGGGTAAACACTTTTGATTTTCACGAAATTTCTTTTCTTGTTCCCCTTTTGCTTGCCGCGTTTTATTTTTTGGACGCGGAACGCTGGTGGTTGGGAGGATTATTTTTGACGCTTTCGGCAAGTGTTCGGGAAGACGCGATTCCCGCCGTGTTGTTCATTGGGATATTCTTTCTCGCGAGAAAAAAATGGAAAATCGGAATAATCACTTCGGTTTTGGCGTTAATCTACTTGATTTTAGTCTTAAAGATTTTTATACCCTCACTTGCCGGGGGGGAATTGTTTCGTTTTGACCGCTACTACAATCTCGGCGCGACGCCAGGCGAAGCTATAAAAAATGTCCTTACAGATCCAGCTTTGGTCGCGAAAACCGTATTTACTCTGCCAAAAATAAAATATTTATTGGTTTTATTCGCGCCGGTAGCTTTTCTCCCGTTTTTTTCCGGAAGCGCTTTTTTGCTTCTAATCCCGGGGCTTGCAGAAAATCTTTTGACCTATTTCCCTCTCCAATTTTCCGGAACTTATCAGTATGATTCTCTTTTGATTCCGGGAATTTTTATCGCAACTATTTACGGCCTGAAAAAAATCATTGAAAAATGGCCGTCTAAAGAAAAATTGGTAAAATGGATTTTAATCACAGCTATGGCTATCGGATTTTTTGCTCGCTCACCGGTAAGTCCGATTACTTTCCCGTTCCAATTATTTAAATCCAATCCGACTTGGGAAACATACAGAAAACTTGTGCAGATAGTGCCGGATAACGCATCGGTCGCGGCGCCGACGAATCTTATTCCGCACCTATCTAACCGAGAACATTCTTATATGTTAGGCAAAGAAAAAATTATCCCCGATGTCGTAATTATTGACGGCGCAGACTCATTCGGTTTTGACACTTTTGAGAATTTTCAAAAATACGCCGACAACTATATTAACTCTGGAATATACAATGTAACAATAATAGACGACCGCTACGCGATCATGATTAAGAAGGGCTTAAAATAGGTTATTTCTTAAAACGCAACAGAAAAACCTTCCAAAAACTCTCAAAAATAATGCCGAAATTAAATTTAGAAGCGCCTCCTTGCCTTTCCGTAAAAGTTATCGGGATTTCGCAAATTTTATAACCCTTTTTATGAGCGGCGTAGGTTGTTTCTATTTGAAAATTGTAACCAACTGAACTTAAAGAATCTAAATTAATGTTTTCCAAAACTTCGCGGCGAAAACACTTAAATCCGCCCGTTAAATCTTTGTACGGCAAGCCGAGAATGAAACGAGCGTAGATATTCCCCCAACGGCTTATCATTCTGCGGAAAAAATTCCAATTCTTAATTTTTCCGCCCGGCACATAACGCGAACCTAAAACCAAGTCGCATTCCCGTATTTTTAACAACATTTGAGGAATTATCACCGGGTCATGCGATAAATCAGTGTCTATTTGAATTATGTAATCTGATTTTTCTTTAGTAATTAATTCTTTGAATGCTTGCGCGTAGGCCGTGCCTAATCCCATTTTCTTTTCGCGATGAATTACTTTTACCGGATAAGTTTTGGCAAGTTCTTCCGCAAATTTTCCTGTTCCGTCCGGAGAATTATCATCAACGATAATCAGCTTCAATTCGGGAATTTTCAAATCAAAAATCTTTTTGGATAAAATTTCCAAATTATTCCTCTCATTATAAGTAGGGGTAACTACGAAAATTGAAGCCATAGAAATATTACGCCTCTATTTAATTTCGTATCTTAAAATTACGTTAACAGTCGTTTCTTCCGATCCGGGCTCAATAGTCGGCGATAGAAGCGCTGCGGCTTCGCTGCCGAATGATTTCAAAGCATAAACCGGATAATATCCCCCATTCTCTTCAATAGAAAGCAATCTGCCAACACGGAAACCTCCGGCTTTAGCGACGCCTTTTGCTTTTTCAATTGCCTTACTAATTGCTTCATTTCTCGCTTGGTCTTGAACGGAAGTCGGATCATCAAGCGTAAAAGAAAGCTGGGAAACGGAATTAGCGCCATTTTCCGCTACTCCGGTGAGAATATTGCCTATTTTCGCAAAATCCCTAATCTTAACCAAAACTGATTGATTTATCGTATAACCGACTATTTCCGGCGGCGGACAAACCTTGCCGTTTCCTCTTATAACCGGCATGCACTCGGAATATTGATAACGCGGTTCTACATTATACGCCTGTGTTTTTATATCTTCTTTTTTAACGCCACTGGATTTTATAAATTCATTTATTTTATTAGATTTCTCCGTATTTTCTTTTTGCAAAACGGCGATATCTTTTCCTCCTTCCGTTATAATGCCAAAACTAAATTGCGCCACATCCGGAACAACGGCAACCTTGCCTTCGGCGCTGACTGAAAAACTTCGAAAAGCGGACGGCTGAATTGAACTGGCGTAAGAATTAACATAGCTAACGGCCGCAAATGATAAAATCAAAATAGCCGCTATGATAACAATGCCGAGATAATTTTTTATTTTGTTGTCCACAAAAGTCATCATAACACGGGCCCTGTTGACAAACAACTTAAAATGAGTATACTTATCTTCATAGATTCTCGAGATAAATGTACGCAAGTCGTTTCGTCTCAGGTCTAAAAGGTCAATAAATAAATCAACTGAGACAAAATGGCTTTTCAACAAGATGGCGGTTTTCAGCGGAAAATGTTTCAAGGCGATTGGAAATGCTCAAAATGCAGTGCGGAGATAAAGGAATTACCTTTTGAACCGGATCCGAGCAGATTAGATCAATTGCTTTGCCGCGATTGCCACCGTCAATCACGGCCGTTCCGCAGGGAACGACGTTTCTAAATAAAAACCCCGACGCAAGTCGGGGTTTTTATTTAGTCTCTGATTTTAGTTCCCTCAGGCAGCGTTGCCTTCGGCCAAAATCAGAAATAAGATTTTCTTTGTTAAGTTTTAATTACCGCTTCTAAAAACAAGAAAAGCGGTATTTCTTTTCTGGCGCGATTTTCCGCTAAAGCGCGCGGTCCTTGCTCGCTTTTTTTGTTGGAGTTCCATTCTTCAAGCCGTGAAACTAAAAATCCGGTTTTCTGCAAAGCTTTAAAATAAAATTGCAAAGGACGATGGAATGTAAGGGTGTGTTCATCCGGCTTGCTGCCAGGGCGCATCTGGATTTTTACTTTTGATTCAAAAAGATAACTATCTACCCTTCTATACTGAATATTATTTTGCTCATCCCATCCCCAGCTGGATTCTTTCGGAACACGAAACGCGGGATGATTCATTACTAAAAACAATTTACCACCAGATTTTAACGCTCTAACACATTCTTTAAAAACTTCGCTGACATTTTCAATATTTTGGATAGATAAAATAATGGTTATTTTATCAACACTTTTATCCGCCAAAAAACTTAATTTGTCGGCGGTAGAAACAAAATATTTTATATCTGGGGGCGAATTTTGTTTTGCTATTTTTATCAGTTCGAATGCAATATCGGCTCCGATTACTTTTGCTCCTTGTTTTGAAAATTCATTCGTAAAAAATCCCGGCCCGCAAGCCAAATCCAAAATAACTTCACCTTTTTTAATTTCTAAAAGGCGCAGCAGATTCGGCAAAATAACTTCTTTTTGATACGTCCCTTCTCCGGATAATAATTGCTGATACCATTCCGCGACCTCTCCCCACGATGTTTTTGCTTTCTTTTGCATAATAAGTTTATTATAATACTCTACGATGATTATACGAAAAGCCGCAACAAAAGACGCAATAGGTATTTTGGAATTGATGAAACAATTAATTGACCTTCATCATCGCCTTGACCCATATTACAAGCAATTTTCCCAATATCGCAATCTGCGCGATTATATAAACGAAGCAGCCACAAGCCGCGATAAAATTTTATTGGTGGCGGAGGAGGACAACGCTGTTTTGGGATATATTATCGGCACGATTGAAGAAACGCCGTTTTACGCGACGGAAGATAAAATCGGCGCTATAGCGGACGCGACAGTGGCCGAACAATACAGAAGACGGGGTGTTTTGCGGCTGCTTTTTAATGAAGCGCTTGCCTGGTTCAATAAAAAGGGAATAAAACGCATTGAACTCTCGGTAGACGCTAGAAATGAAGCGGCGGTGGCCGCGTGGAAAAAACTTGGTTTCAAAGATTATAAATTAAGAATGTACAAGAATGCCTAATACAAAAACTGCTCCGTAGCACTTTGAAAAATGACCTTTAATAAATTTAATTAAATTATACCATATTAAAAAATCCGTTCACGTAAGTAAACGGATTTATATGGCGATTAAGTGCAATAATCTTCGCTATGCTCCAACTCCTCTTTTCTTTTGAAATCATCAACCAATTTGCCGCGAACGTTTTGCCACCGAATTACGGTAAACGGCGTATTCTGGTCAAGGTTTGGACAATACTTTTGAAATTCCCTTGCCATTTCCTCTCTCGTGCTATAACCAGCCGCTTCAATATCTCTGCATGAAATACCATACAGACGCAACATTTTAATCTCAACAATATCCGCAAGCACAGCCCATGGTTCACGATGACAACACAGTATTAATTCATGATCTGGCATATAATTCCGATAACCTGCCACAATAGCAGCTGTAATTCTTTCGCTGACAATATCTTGTCGAAGCTTGTCATTCGGACGAACCAATAAAGCAAACATCGGCTGTTCGCGCTCACCTTCCATTTTTTCTCCTTGCC
>JBBTTV010000009.1:0-6024 GCA_038064115.1 Patescibacteria group bacterium | reverse complement strand
CGGGTGCTTTTAGCACCCGAAAACCGGCAAAAGTAGGAGAGATTAAGCATTTGATGAAAAATTTTAAAAGTGAGCCGCAAAAAATGCAGTTGCCGAGTGCTCCGCAAAAACCGCTTTTTTATCACGATGATGAATTTCGACCGCAAACTCGCATGGACCGCGACAGAGAAAATGGAATGTCAGTTTCCGTCGGGCGATTGAGGGAAGACCCCGTGCTTGGTTTTAAGATGGTAGTATTGGGGCACAATACAATTCGCGGCGCCGCGGGAGCAGCCATTTTGAATGCTGAATTATTATATAAGAAAGGATATCTAAAAGCGCGGCTTTAATTAATTTTTATGAAAAGCATAACGCTTATAGGCATGCCCGGGTCTGGTAAATCAACAATCGGGCGATTATTGGCGCAGCGGTTAAAAACCAGATTTATTGACCTTGACGAACTAATACGCGATAAAGAAAAGAAAAGTCATAGCCAGATTATGAAAGAAAGCGGCGAAAAAGAATTATTGAAGCTGGAGGAATTTTATACTCTAGGATTAGATTTTTCATCGTTAGTATTTTCACCGGGCGGCAGCATTGTTTACTCCCCGAAAGCGATGGAAAAAATAAAAAAGGAATCAAGAGTCGTGTATTTGGAATTGCCGTTCGAAGAAATAAAAAAAAGATTGGGGAATGAAGCGGAAAATCGCGGCATTGTCGGTCTTGCCGAAAAAGGCGTTGGTAAGCTTTTTAGAGAAAGAACGCCTCTTTATAAAAATTTCGCGCATTTTACTTTAAATTGTTCGGGATTAAGCGTTGAAGAAATAATTGGGAAAATAAATGAAATTTTATAGTACTAACAAACAATCAAAACCCGTTGATTTCAAAACGGCGCTCTTGCGGGGGTTAGCGGATGACGGCGGGCTTTTTATGCCGGAAAAATTTGGCCGATTTTTGCCATCTAATTTTTCTGAAATTCTTGGGAAATTCATAGACATTCCTCGCAGACAGCTCAACAAAATAATCCAAGATTCTTTTAATTTTCCAGTTCCGTTGGTGCGACTAAGCGAAAATCTTTACATTTTGGAGCTTTTTCACGGTCCGACGTTTTCTTTTAAAGATTTCGGCGCTCGATTTATGGCGCGGACTATGAATTATTATCTGCAAAAATCGCGTCAAACTTTGAATATTATAGTAGCCACCTCTGGTGATACCGGCAGCGCGGTTGCCAGCGGGTTTTATGGATTATCTAATATTAAAGTTTTCGTTTTATATCCCAGCAAAAGAATAAGCGAATTACAAGAGAAGCAAATCGCCACTTTTGATAAAAATATTACGGCCTTAGAAGTCAAAGGAGACTTTGATGATTGCCAGCGTTTAGCAAAACAGGCTTTGGGCGATAACAAGTTGCGAGAAAAAAATAATTTTTCTTCCGCTAACTCAATTAATATCGGTCGTTTGTTGCCGCAAATGTTTTATTATTTTTCAGGTTACCAGCAACTACAAATTCTATACCCCAAACCCCACACACCGAATCCTGTCTTTATTGTTCCTAGCGGAAATTTTGGAAATCTTACGGCAGGATTTTTCGCGAAAAAGCTGGGTTTGCGAGTAAAAAAATTTATCGCCGCAGTAAACATTAATAGTGGCGTTCCGCAATATCTAAAAAATGGCCGGTTACCGGTAAAAAAAACAAAAATGACATTTTCTAACGCTATGGATGTCGGCAATCCGAGCAATTGGGCGAGGGTTTTGGATTTATATGGAATATCAACGCGAAATATTAACGCGAATGACGCGAAATTTAAAAAACTGAAACAAGATTTGGAAGCGATTGCCGTTTCCGAAGTAGAAACCGCAAAAACCATCAGAACAATTTACAAAAAATACGGATATATTTTAGACCCGCATACCGCGGTGGGAGTAGCGGTGGCTATAAAATCTAAAAATAGCCAATCGCCAAAAATAATTTTAGCGACCGCTCATCCAGCCAAATTCAAAGAAATAGTTGAAAAAGCAATCGGCAGGAAAATCGCTTTGCCAAAAGATTTAGCGATGATTGCTAAAAAACCTAAAAAAAGTATTTTAATCGGAAAAGAATATAATGAATTAAAAAAAATTCTCATCGGCCGGTAGTGCCGAAGCCGCCCCGATTATTATTTCCCAAACTTTCTACTTCGTTCCATTCCACTTTGTCATAAGGAAGGAATATCAATTGGATAATTCTTTCCCCTTTTTCAATTGTGACCGGTTTATCGGTGTAATTATAAACTTGCGCTTTGTATTCGTCTTCATCGCCGGAGTAATCTTCGTCGCCGATACCGATGCCGTTCGCGAGAAATAGTCCTCGTTTTGGCAGAGAGCTGCGGGCCGCTATTAGCACAAAATGATTTTTTGGCGGTTGAACGCATATATTAAGCGGTATGTATGCCAATTCCCCGGGAGGAATAATTGTTGCTTCGCGCACAAAACAATCAAGCCCGGCGGAGCCGCCGGTGCCGTAACTGGGTAATGGCAATGATTTATCTATTCGGCGAACTTTGACTTTCATTCTTTCTAGTATAATATAAACGCAGGTCATTTACACTTTAGTCAAGGAGGTAATCGTGGAGAAAAAAAGCGTATTTATTGTTTTTGAAGGCGGGGAAGGAAGCGGCAAAAGCACTCAAGCTAAGTTATTGGCTGAATATTTATCATCGGAAAACCACCCCGTTTTATGGACAAGAGAACCGGGCGGCGATTCGGGAATTTGCCAAGACGTCAGGGGAATTTTATTGAATTCCGAATATAAAGGCAAAATGTCTTTTCGCGCCGAACTGTTGCTTTTTGAAGCGGACCGCGCGCAACACATTGATCGTGTTATAAAACCGGCTCTTGAGGAAGGGAAAATTATTATTTGTGACCGTTATGAAGCCGCAACTTATGCCTATCAATGCGCGGCAAGAAAAGTTTGCGATACAGAATTATTTTTAGAAATTAACGGTTTCGCTGCCGGAAAACTCAAACCGAATTTCGTATTTTGGATTGATATTCCTCCCGAAATCGGCCTGAAAAGAAACGCGGATATTAAAAAAAGCGACCGCTTTGAAATGGAAAAAGTAGAATTTCATCAAAAAGTTCGTGAAGGATATAAAGATTATTTTGAAAAGATTGCGCCGCCGGATTTGTGGAAAAAATTGAACGGAGAACTTTCAGTTAAAGAACTGCAACGACAAATCGCCAATACTTTAAAAGAAAAACAGCTCATATAAGAGCTGTTTTAATTTTATGATCCGTAATTGATTCGTTTTCGCCGAAAGTAAACTCCGCGGTAATTTTTTCTCCTTTCAAAACGCGATCCAGCCAATAAATATCGTCAGTCCACATTTGTTTGTACGGTATGTCGCGGATTTTAAACCATTTCGGCGCCATTTCTTCCGTTTCTTTCGGTTCGCCCTTCCATCTATTTACGATAAAAATATGACCCTCCTGATTCCAATTTTGGTCAGTCGGAACAAGCGGAAAATAAAATTGAATAACGGCAACTTTTTCAAAATCTGTGATTTTGACCCCGATTTCTTCCATGGCTTCGCGTTTCATCGCGTCTTCAATGGTTTCATCCGGTTCAACTTTCCCGCCAATGCCATTATATTTTCCGACACCAAATCCCCGCTTTTTTATCGCAAGCAAAATTTCATCGCCGCGTCTTAAAAAACAAAGGGTTACTTTTTTCATAGAGTCTCCTTTCTTTTGTTAACGAACCGCTGGAGCGGGCCGCTTATGGCGAGCCTCGCTCAAATCCTTGAGCGGGGTACGAGAATCGAACTCGCAGCTCGACCTTGGCAAGGTCGTGTATTACCACTATACTAACCCCGCAATAAACCCAATGGCAAAGCCCATTCCTTAAAATAGCGTAAACGTATAGCTCGCTACCAAGCCCAAAATCATCAATCCGACAAAAATTATTTTTAACGTATTCTTCATGAAATTGACTTATTTCTTCTTTTACATATAATATGTAATCTATTATAATAAATCAAGACGAAAAAGATGAAAAACATTCCTAATCTATCAAAAAACATTCTATGGGCGATCATAACGCTGATGACCATCGCGTTGGTATTTTCCGTGTTTATGCAGCCGGCGGAGAAGTCAATCGCTCTAACGATTAACGAATTGGCAAATAAAGTAAATGCCGGCGAAGTCAATAAAATAACAGTTCAGGGCGAAGATTTGATTATTGAATTGAAAACCGGAGAAAAGGCAACAATTCAAAAAGAAAGCGGCGTTGGTTTGAGTGAAACCTTAAAAAATTACGGGGTGGACACGGAGGCTTTGAGAAAAGTTTCCATGGAAGTGAAGGGCGAATCAGGTTTTCGTTTCTGGGTGGGGATTTTAATTCCGACAATTTTGCCTATTTTGGTTATCGGATTTATTTTTTGGCTTATGTTTCGCCAAGCTCGCAGCGGCGCTTCGCAAGCGTTCACCTTCGGCAAGGCCAATCTCCGCCTTTTTGCTTCCCATAAAAACAAGGTTACTTTTAAAGATGTTGCCGGTTTGAAAGAAGCAAAACAAGAATTATTGGAAATTGTGGATTTTTTGAAAAATCCGAAAAAATATTTGGAAATCGGCGCCCGGATTCCACGCGGCGTATTGCTTTTGGGTTCTCCGGGTACCGGCAAGACTTTATTGGCGAGAGCGGTTGCGGGCGAAGCCAATGTCCCGTTTTTCCATATTTCCGCCTCTGAATTCGTGGAAATGTTTGTTGGCGTGGGAGCGTCCCGCACTCGCGACGCTTTTATGACAGCTAAAAAAGCGGCTCCATCTATTTTATTTATAGACGAAATTGATGCCGTCGGGCGGGAGCGGGGAGCCGGCTTAGGCGGTGGCCACGATGAGCGCGAACAAACTCTTAATCAAATTTTAGTTGAGATGGATGGCTTTGAACGGGATACGCGCGTTGTTGTTATCGCCGCGACTAATCGGCCGGATGTTCTTGATGCCGCTTTATTGCGACCGGGACGTTTTGACCGGAGGGTATTTTTGGATCTACCGGATATTAATGACCGCGAGCAAATTTTAAACTTGCACGCCAAAGAAAAAGCAATGGCAAAAAGCGTGGAATTAAGAAAGATCGCGGTTCGCACCCCAGGTTTTTCCGGAGCGGAATTAGCGAACATTATGAATGAAGCGGCGATTTTAGCGGCAAGGCAAAACAAAAAAGTTATTGAGCAATCAGAATTGTATGAAGCAATAGAAAAAGTTTTGCTCGGACCGGAACGCCGTGGACGAGCGATTACCGACAAAGAAAGAAAAATTACCGCTTATCATGAAGCCGGACATGCTTTAGTTGCCGCCAGCTTGAAGGATGCCGATCCGGTGCATAAAGTTTCCATTGTCAGCCGCGGAAGAGCGGGCGGTTATACTTTGAAATTGCCGTTGGAAGAAGTTCATTTGCGGACCAAAACCCAATTTATTACTGATTTAGCGACATCAATGGGCGGATATGTCGCTGAAAAGGAAGTTTTTGGAGATATGAGCACGGGCGCTTCTAATGACATTAAAGAAGCAACTGATTTGGCTAGAAATTTAGTAACTCGTTATGGAATGAGCGAAAAGCTTGGTCCGATGACATTTGGAAAAACTCAGGAAATGGTATTTTTAGGACGGGAAATTTCCACGGAACGTAATTATTCCGAAAAAGTGGCATCTGAAATAGACGGAGAAGTGAGCAATTTTATAAACATTGCTCACGAAATTGCTAAAAAAATTATTAAGGGACGCAAGAAAGTTTTAGACGCGATTGCCGGCACTCTTTTGGAAAAAGAAACATTGGAACAGGAAGAATTTAACAAAATTCTAGCCCCCTTTAAATTAAAGCCGATTGCGTTATAATATCGGCAAAACGCGAGCGTAGCTCAATGGTAGAGCAATCGTCTTATACACGATTGGTTCCAGGTTCGAATCCTGGCGCTCGCACTACTTGACATATTCTTTTTATTCTGCTACAATGTATAGCAGAATGTTGAAGTGTTTTTTATTTTTTTGAGGGAGGTGCAGGGTGGA
>JBBTTV010000008.1:0-3240 GCA_038064115.1 Patescibacteria group bacterium | reverse complement strand
GCGTCTTCTTCAAACCGTTCTTTGGGATTGCCGACGGCGCGGATAATTTTTTTCTCCAAATCTTTTTCGCCGCCAAAAGGGTCAACCATTTTCCGTTTTTTATCAGAAATATCCAGCGCGAGAGCGTTAATCGTAAAATCGCGGCGGGATAAATCCTCTTCAATATTTTTCGCGAAAGTTATTTCATCGGGATGTCTTTTATCGGTATATTTTCCTTCTTTGCGGAAAGTAGTAACTTCCACGATTTTTAAAATAGGATTTTCAGATTTGGTTTTAATTGCCACTGTTCCGAATTTGTTTTCGTAAACGCTTTCCGGAAAAATTTTTTGAATATCTTCCGGTTTTGCGTTTGTGGTCAAATCCCAATCTTTAGGATTTTTTTCCAGCAAAAAATCTCGGACGCATCCGCCGACCAAATATGATTCAAAGCCGGCTTCGGCCAATTTTTTATTTATTTCTTTTATTTCTTTTGGTATTTCCATAACTAAATAATAACTTTTTTCTAATTTTGCTTAAAGGTAAGAAAATAAAAAAGAAAGCATTCTGTATAGTGGGCGCTAAGGGAATCGAACCCCTGCCAATCGCGTGTAAGGCGATTGCTCTACCATTAAGCTAAGCGCCCGTATTTTAATTACGGCTCTTCGGCAAATATGAAATAAATTGAAGTGTTCACACTGAGCAAACCAAAGTGTTTACACTGAGCGAATGAAATGAGCCGAAGTGTGCATCCCCTGGGTCTCGAACCCAGAACCTTATCCTTAAGAGGGATCTGCTCTGCCAATTGAGCTAGGGATGCTCTACTGGATAATCTGTGGATAACTTATTTCGCTATTCTACTATAATAGTAATATATAGCTTTTTCAAATGAAAAGACCGTTAATAATTACTATTATAGTAATCATCGTTGTAATTGCCATCGGCGGTTATTTATATTTGTCAAAACAAACCCCTGAAGAGCAGGCGGCGAAAGCCCTTGAAGAGTCTTTGCAATCCGCTACGGGTGGAACGTTGCCGAGTTTTGCCACTCCGGAAAATCCATTGGAAAATGTTCCGGAAATAAACCCGATTGATAAAACTAATCCGTTTAAAGATGGTTATAAAAATCCTTTTTAATGGAGTAATCGCGAATATACGAATAATGGCAAAATATACGAATTAATTATGCGAATATTAAAAATAAATTTAAATTTAATAATTTCGGCGGCGATTATCGCGATTTCTTTATCCGTGTCTTTTGTTTTGATCGCGCAAGCAACATCCGCGGAAGATATTGTTTATCCCGTAGCGGAGTTGGGAAATTGCAAAAATGAAACGGATTGCCGCACTTATTGCGATAAATCGGAAAATATTAAAGTCTGTATTAATTTCGCCGAAAAGCATAATTTATTATCCAATGAAGAATTAAGGCGCGGTAAAAAATTTACTGAAATTGGAAAAGGGCCGGGCGGCTGTACTAATCAGGCTAATTGCGAATCTTATTGTAACGATGCCTCGCGTATTGATGAGTGTTTAGCTTTCGCGGAAAAGAATGATTTTATGTCGCGGGAAGAACTGAAAGAAGCAAGATTGGTGCAGGCGGCTTTGGCGAAAGGCGCGCAGTTGCCGGGTGGATGTAAAAACAAAAAAGAATGCGACGCTTACTGCGAAAATCCGGACAATATGGAACAGTGCATTGCTTTCGGAGAAGCCGCCGGATTTATTCCACAAGACGAATTAGCGGAAGCCAAGCAGGTTTTAGAGGCCATGAAAAAAGGCGTGAAACCGCCGCCTTGCCGCGGAAGAGAGGCCTGTGATGATTATTGTTCTCAACCGGATAATCTAGAGCAATGCGTTTCGTTTGCCGAAGCGGCCGGATTTATGTCTTCGGAAGAAGCTGAAATGGCAAGAAAAACCGGAGGCGTTGGACCGGGGGGTTGCCGAGGCCGAGAATGCGAAGATTTTTGTGAAGATGAAAATAATTTCCAAGTTTGCGTTGATTTTGCGGTTGAAAATGGATTCATGGAACCAGAAGAAGCCGAAATGGCGCGCAAAACCGGAGGCAAGGGGCCCGGTGATTGCAAGGGCAAAGAAGAATGCGAAGCTTTTTGCGAAGACCCGGCTAACGAAGAAGTATGTTTTAACTTTGCCATGGAACATGGGTTTATTCCCGAAGAAGACATGGAAAGAATGGAAGAAGGAAAACAACAAATGATGGAAGGATTTGATAATGCTCCGCCGGAAGTAATGGAGTGTTTGAACTCTTCTCTTGGCGGTGATTTTGTTGAAAAATTGCGATCTGGAACCGCTAGGCCAAGTCGTGATTTGGGAGACAAAATGCGTTCTTGTTTTGAACAAATGATGGGCGGTGAAATGGGGCCGCCTGAAGGATTTTCCGGCGAAATGTCCCAGCAAAGACAGGCAGGAATGGATTTGAGGCAAGAAGGCAATCGCTATGTTCTTATAATAAGAAATCCGTCTGGTATTCAAGAATTTTCATTAACACCGGCAATCGGATCAATTTATAGCGGCGGGATGCCGGGATGCCCGAATGAATATAAAGCAAATCCTTCGTTCAGTCCCGAATCTTTTCCGGTCAGCGCTTATATGATTGATTGCAAAGGAAATAAAACAGATTTTAATTTTAATACTGCCGGCGAACAAAGAAGCGAATCGGGGCGTGAAAGGCGAGGTGAAAGAGAATTTGAAAGCATAATTGATTCTGAAGGATTTATTCCGTCTCCTGAAGATATACAAAGAATGATGCCCGATGGCGTTTCTCCGGAAGTTCCCGAGGGCATGATGCCGAGAATGATGCCGGAAGAATTCAGGAATATGCAGAGGCCGCCGTCCGCGGGAGAAATTGAGCAGTTCAAAGAAAGACAAACGCGCGAAATGGAATCAAATATCAGAGAAAGAATGATACAGCAAGAATCGCAACGAATAATGGAGCAAAAGCAAGAGCAAATGCGAGGAGAAGAGCCGATGATGAGAGAGGGAATGATGCCACCGACCGGCTACGAGAATATAATGCCACAGAGAATGGAACAAAATCCGCCGCAAGGCGAGCAAATGATGCCGCCGGCGCAGATGATGCCTTCGCAAGAACCAACGCAACAGATGCCACTACCGATGGAACCGATGATGAAACAAGAACCAATTTTGAATGGCGCGGAAATTCAATCCAGCGCGCCAACATTGGGAGAGTTTGCCGTAGGACTTCTGATTAATCTAATTTTCGGAGCTAAATAAAAAAAACAGCGC
>JBBTTV010000007.1:0-1980 GCA_038064115.1 Patescibacteria group bacterium | reverse complement strand
GCCCTAGAGCGTTTTAAAAATTTCATAAATTTGAAGCATTCTGTTGTATTTCGCGACTCTTTCTCCGCGTTGGAGGGCCCCGGCTTTTATTCCGAAAGTTCCGAAAGCCATTGCCAGGTCGGCGATGAAATCATCGTTGGTTTCTCCACTACGATGGCTGACGATGCATTCTATGTTGTTATCTCGCGCAAGTTTCATTGTTTCAAGAGTTTCCGTCAAGGTTCCTATTTGATTCGGTTTGATGATTATGGAATTGATGCTGTTTTTCGCGATTGCTTGTTTGAGACGTTCTTTGTTAGTAACCGTCAGGTCATCGCCCATTACATAAAGTTTTGGTAGAGCGGCTTTGAGTTTCGCGAAATTTTCAAAATCTTCTTCGTGGAACGGGTCTTCAATGGAAAGCAGGGGATAATCCGTAGCCATTTTTTTATAGAGTTCCAGCAATTCGTCAGCCGTCAGAATTTTATCGCCAAGATTGTATTTTCCACTCGTAGTGAGCCCCGCCGAACTATTTTCATAAAAAGAAGACGCGGCGACATCCATCGCGAATCTTACTTTAGATAAGGTGTCGGTTTTTTCAGCAGCTTCTTTCAAAAGACGTAGCGGTTCTTCCACGTCGGTGATATTTGGCACGAAACCGCCTTCGTCGCCGATGTTCGCTTGTAAAGTTTTTTTAAGACTGTTTTGGATTGCGTGAATAATATTTAATGCTTCTTCCAAGTTTTCGGTTTGAGGAACAACATGATATTCCTGAAAAGCCAGAGGAGTAACCGCGTGCTTGCCGCCGTTGATGAGATTAGCGTAAAGATAGGGGATTTTATGAGACGATTTTATAAGAGCCAAACTTCTTAAATATTCAAAAAGCGGCTTTTTAGAAATTGTCGCCGCAAGCCGCGCTACCGCCAAACTTACTCCAAGTATGGCGTTTGCTCCCAAATTAGATTTATCAGTCGTGCCGTCAAGTTTAATAAGCGCTTCATCAATGTTTTTTTGGTCAAAAGGCTCTTTTCCGACAATGGCTGGCGCGATAGCATTGTTAATCGCTTCAATGGCTTTTTTAACGCCTTTGCCGCCAAAGCGGTTAAGGTCGTTATCGCGCAGTTCTATCGCTTCATATTTTCCGGTGCTGGCTCCGGACGGAACCGCCGCGGAAACATATTGGCTAGCCGTTCCGATTACGACTTCCACGGTCGGATTGCCGCGGGAATCAAGAATTTCTCTGGCGCCTATAGATTTAATTTTATTGCTTCTAAAAATCATGCTTTTTCGTCTAGCTTATTTCCTTTGCCCATTTTTTTCTCCACTTCTTTGCGATAAAGCTCTGCGTCTTTTTCGCTTAATTCTTTGACTTCTCCAACTTTTTCCACCGGCTGAACTTTCTTTTCCGTTTTAGGGAGTTTAATCGGCCCCTTTGCTCTTTCAAAACTTGGTTGTTCTATTATCATATTAATAATTTATATTCACTTTACATTATATCACACGCGCGCTATAATGGTTACTCTGTTTTGAGCTCTTTGTTGTTTTTATGAAAGGAGGGGAACGAGATGTGCAATGCGATCACTTTGCCGGAAGGGAACCCGTTGGACATTATGAAAGGAAAGAAAATTGTCGGTGTTATCACTGACAAGCCATTGAGTTTTCGGCTTGATGATGGAAAGATTTTGAAACTGGAAATTGAACAGGGATTCGCTCAAGACCTGACAGGAAAGCCGACCCCGTGGTTAACTTTGTCTTTAGACGAAAAAATACTTTTCCGGCGAATAATTAACTAATAAAGAAAAAGGAGCGCTTAGCGCTCCTTTATTTTTTTAATCCCCCCCGCCGTCTTCTATTTTTTCCGGCGGCATTCCGATTAATTCAAGCTTTTTCTTTTCAATCTTTCCCAACGCTTCCATAAGCGGCATATCTTCGTCCAGAAGCTCGTTATTCAGATATTTTATGAACAATTTTAATACTTGGTCAATGTGTAGGGCTTCTTGA
>JBBTTV010000006.1:0-9371 GCA_038064115.1 Patescibacteria group bacterium | reverse complement strand
CGTAAACCACAATCTGCTCATTTTTCTTTTTGTTCAAACCATAAGCCAAAGCGGCCGCGGTCGGTTCGTTGATTATTCTTTTAACTTTTAATCCGGCTATTTCTCCGGCGTTTTTAGTTGCCTGTCTCTGGCTGTCATCAAAATAAGCCGGCACGGTAATAACCGCTTCTTCAATTTTTTCGCCAAGCTTGGCTTCGGCATCGGCTTTCAACTTAGCTAAAACCATCGCTGAAATTTCTTCCGGCTTATACCATTTGTCCTGCATTTTAACTTCAATACCGCTACTCGCTCCCTCGCGAATGTCAAAAGACAACCACTTTTTATCTTGTTGGACTACGGCATCGTTAAATTTTCTGCCAATCAGCCGTTTTATTGAAAAAAGAGTGTTTTTCGGATTAGTAACCGATTGTCTTTTCGCGAGTAATCCCACCAAGCGTTCGCCGGATTTATTTATAGCTACAATAGAAGGCGTTGTGCGATTTCCTTCCGCGTTCTCAAGCACGCGAGGAACTCCGCCTTCAATGATTGCCATTGCCGAATTAGTTGTTCCTAAATCTATTCCTAAAATTTTACTCATAGTTTTATTATTTTGATATTTTGACTTTTGTCGCTCTCACTATTTTACCATGAAGCGACCATCCTGTTTCAACTTCTTCCGCGATAGTTCCTGCCGGATGGCTGGATTCCATTTCTCCAACCGTTTCATGATATTTTGGATCAAATGGATTACCTAAAGAAACTTCAATTTTCTCCAATCCCCTTTTTTTAAAAATATTTTCTAATTGGGATTGGATTGCGTCCGTCGCGCCGTCTTTGCCCTGGCCGGGCAGGCCCTGGCCGCTTTTTTTGAACGCGGCGAAACTGTCCATCACCCCAAGCAACTCTTTTATTAAATCTTCGTTACCGAACTTAACCACCTCTTCTAAGCGACTTAACTCTTCTTTTTGATAATTAATAAAATCCGCCTTACAACGCCTCCAACCATCCAAATAGGCGTTCTTTTCTTTTTCGCATTCTTCCAGTTTTTTTTGCAGTTCTTCAGTATCCATAAGTTAATATTATAATGATGTGTCTAATTTTTGTAAAGCGTCCGTGGTAATGTGTTATACTTAAATTAATGGTCACGGTCAAAGGAAAAGTAACCTGGACGGACATTTTAAGACCTACCAAGGGCGACGCTGAAACGCTGAAAAAAAAATATAATTTTCATCCGATTATTCTTGATGAAATTCTTCATCCGTCCGCTCGTTCAAGAGTGGAAAAATACAATAACTATCTTTTCCTGACTTATCATTTGCCTTTCTATGACCCGATTCTTAAAACCGCTCGCCGAGCCGAAATTGATTTTCTAATAACCAAAAAAACGGTTATTACCGTCCATTACGAACAACTTGAGCCGTTAGAGGTTTTTAACCGCTCCATCAGTAACAGCGTTCATTTCAAAAATTTGGCTTTCAACGACACGGCCAAACTCACTTATTATATCATTCAAGAAATTATCCAGTTCTCAATGCGCCAGCTCAAACCGATTGAAGAAAGCATCAGCTACATTACGCAGGAAATTTTCCGAAACAAAGAAAACAAAATGCTGGAAACTATTTCTTATACCAAACGAAATGCTCTGGATTTCCAAATTATCAGCCGCCCGCAAGAAATTTTATTAAATTCCCTTTCGGAAGTGGGAGTGAATTTTTGGGGCGATGGTGCGCAGATTTATCTTTCCGACCTTATCGGAGATTATTCCAAAGTAATGCAGCATTTAGATAATAATCGCCAGGTAATAGAAGCGTTGGAAACTACCAACTCCCAGCTTTTTAATTCAAAAATGAGCGCTGTAATGCAAAAAGTTTCCATTTTCGCATTTTTAACTTTTCCTCTGGTGATTATTTTACAGGCGTTCAGCATTAACTCGGTAAGCAGTTTTTTCGACGATAATCCGATCAATGTTCTTTTTGGAATAGGCCTGGCGGTGGTAATAACCGCTATAACGATTATAATATTTAAGAAGCTGAAGTGGCTGTAAGTTGACATCTGGCAACTGACACCCGACAACCTATGTTGATATACAATACCTTAACTGAAAAAAAGGAGGTTTTTGAAAAAACCGATAAACGGCTTAAACTTTTTGTTTGCGGCCCGACCGTTTATGACCATTCTCACATCGGACACGCGCGGACTTATATCGCTTTTGACGTAATCGCCAATCACCTCCGTTCTCTCGGTTATAAACTTTTTTATCTTCAAAATATCACCGATATTGACGATAAAATTATTAATCGGGCGAACAACGAAAAGAAAAACGCGCGAGAAATAGCGTCTTTTTTCACTAAAGAATATTTAAAAGACATAAAAGCGCTTGAAATAAAAAGCGTCAATAAATATGCTCCGGCGAGCAAATATATTAAAGCCATTCTGCGGCAAATCAGCCAATTGCTGGCTAAGGGCTACGCTTACAAAACCTCTTCCGGCGTATATTTTGAAATTAAAAAATTCTCCGATTATGGGAAGCTTTCGAAGCAAGACCTTAACGCTGTTCGTTCCGGCTGGCGCATTGAGCCGGACCCGGAGAAAAAAGATCCGATGGATTTTGCTTTATGGAAATTTAAAAAACAAAATAACGAACCGTCTTGGAAATCTCCCTGGGGCGAAGGCCGTCCCGGCTGGCACATAGAGGACACCGCGATCACGGAAAAATTTTTCGGTCCGCAATACGACCTTCACGGCGGCGCGATTGATTTGAAATTTCCGCATCACGAATCAGAAATAGCCCAGCAGGAAGCAATTTCCGAAAAAAAACCGATGGTTCGTTTCTGGCTTCACACTGGATTTGTTTTGGTAAACGGAGAAAAAATGTCAAAAAGTTTGGGTAATTTTATAACCATAAAAGATTTTCTTAAAAATTACTCTTCCAATATTTTACGCTATCTTATAATTAGCCATCATTATCGCTCCCCCATGGACTACACCGAACAGCTCGCGATTGACGCTCAAAATGCTTTACAAAATATCATACAATTCCTTGCCAAGCTTTCTTTGATTAAAAATTCCGCAAAGATTGAAAATTTAAAATTAGAAATTGAAAATTCTGAAATTAAATTCCGTGAAGCCATGAATGACGATTTTAATACTCCTCTGGCGCTTGCCGCCATTTTTAATCTCATCAATGAAATAAATCCTAAAATATGGGATTTAAGCAAAAAAGACGCTAAAAAAATTATAGAATGGGTGCGGGATAAGCTGAATGCTTTTAAAATCAGCGTTAAATTGCCGAAAATACCATTAAAAATCCGCCTTTTGGCCAAAAAACGGGAGTTATTCAGGGTTAATAAACAGTTTACTAAGGCGGACGACTTGAGAAAAAAAATAAACGCGTTAGGATACTCTATAGAGGATACTCCGGAAGGTCCGTTGGTCCTCATTCTCAATGAGTAAAGAAAATTTAAAACTTCCCCCTCAAAATGCCGAAGCCGAAGAATCGGTTTTAGGCGCTTTGATGATTGATAAAGACGCCGTTGTTAAAGTAACCGACTTTCTAAAACCGGAAGATTTTTATAAGCCGGCTCACGAAAAAATTTACAACGCGATTTTAGAACTTTACGGCCATCATCAGCCAATAGATATTTTAAGCGTTACCGCGAAATTAAAAGAAGACAAACAACTGAAGAATATCGGCGGTTCCGCTTATCTTACAAAATTGATGAACTCCGTGCCAACCGCTTCTCACGTTGAGCATTACGCACGACTGGTAAAAGAAAAAAAGGTGTTGAGAGATTTAATTCACGCCTCCGCGGAAATAACTGAAAAAGCATTCGCGCAAGAGGAACAATTGGAAGACGTGGTAGATGAAATAGAACAGAAAATTTTCGCGATTTCTTATAACTCCCAACGGCAAAAATTTAAAAACATCAAAGATGAACTGCAAAACGCTTATGAAAGAATTGAAAAACTGCACAGTGGAGATGAATCTTTCCGCGGCGTTCCAACTGGATTTACTAAATTGGATAATATCTTATCCGGCCTTCAGCGATCGGACTTGATTGTTTTGGGAGCGCGGCCTTCTTTGGGTAAAACTTCCCTTGCTTTGGATATAGTGCGGCACATAGCGGTGAAAGAAAAAAAGCCGGTTGGCGTATTTTCACTGGAAATGTCTTGTGAACAAGTAATTGACCGCTTTATAGCCGCTGAAGCGCAAGTGCCGTTATGGAAGCTCCGAACTGGAAAACTATCAGATGATTCCGACTTTGAATTAATCCGCAATTCTTTGGATGTTTTATCTCAGGCGCCTATTTTTATTGACGATTCTCCCTCGCCTAATATTCTTCAGATACGTTCAATGGCGCGCCGCATTCAAATGGAAAAAGGACTTAGCTTAATAGTAGTAGACTATCTTCAATTAATTATGCCGCGCACTAATTCAACGAATATGGTTCAACAAATTACGGAAATATCCCGAGGCTTAAAAGGACTCGCCAAAGAATTAAATGTTCCCGTTTTAGCGCTTTCCCAATTATCCCGTTCGGTAGATCAACGAGAAGTCAAAGTCCCGCGCCTTGCTGATTTAAGAGAATCCGGAAGTATTGAACAAGACGCGGACGTTGTTCTGTTCATATACAGAAAAGATAAAGATAAAAGTAATCTCTCGCCAGAAGAAGAAAATACCGCTGAGATCATCATCGCCAAACATCGTAATGGACCGACGGGATCCATAAAGCTTAAATTTGACCAAGACAAAGCAAGTTTTAAGAATATAGATACGACTTATTAAAATAATTTTATTTTATGCTGCCAAACCCAATTAAAAAATTCGTGGAGTTATTTTCCGGATTGCCGGGCATCGGCCCGAGACAAGCAACTCGTTTAGCGATTAATGTTATAAACGGCGGCAAGGCAAAAGCCCGCGAATTATCAAAAAGCATCGCCGAACTGGAAAATATTAAAACTTGTTCCCAGTGTTTTTTTATTTATGACGAC
Source organism: Patescibacteria group bacterium (assembly GCA_038064115.1). Taxonomy (GTDB): domain Bacteria; phylum Patescibacteriota; class Minisyncoccia; order UBA6257; family WO2-44-18; genus JBBTTV01. Next base: position 4,400 of record JBBTTV010000006.1, on the reverse strand, counting down.
GAAAACGCTCTTTGTCCGGTTTGCTCTAACCCTCAAAGGCGGAAAGATGTTATCGCCGTCGTTGAAAAAGAAACTGATTTGATTTCTTTGGAAAAAACTAATAAATTCACCGGCCGCTATTTCATTATCGGCGAACTGAAAAAAGACGGCGTTTTAGACGCGGTGCAAAAACTGAGATTAAATAGTTTGAAGAGTTTTATTCAAAAAGAACCGGGAGGAAAAGCGGAAGAAATTATTTTAGCCATCAGCCCGACCACTTATGGGGATTTTAATTCTTCTTTGATTGCCGGAGAGCTAAAAAATCACGCTAAAAAAATAACCCGCTTGGGACGCGGAATTCCAACCGGAGGGGAGATAGAATTCGCCGACGAAGAAACTCTGGGAGACGCCTTGAAAAATAGGTCTTAAATTAGTATACTTTTAAAAGTTATTTGTAAATTACAGCCCGAAGAAAGGAGAAGGTGGTTGTGAAGAAACTGATTCTTGGAGCACTCGCATTGATTGGTTTGGCTGTTGCAGGACTTGGTATTTATAAGTCAGCTATTGGCGATAACGATGGAGGTTCTATGATTGCTTGTGGGGTGACAATAATATGCTTGATGTTCATATTCTCGATTGATTAGGCAAAATTATTTAAAAAGAGGCGCGTCGCGCCTCTTTTATTTTATATTCGTAATCTCTACTTCCGTAAAATTCTGGCGGTGTCCTTTCTTTTTTCTATACCTTACTTTTGAATGATACCTGAAAACGATTTGCTTCTTGTTTCTTCCCTGCTTTGTGACTCTGGCTTCCACTTTTACTCCATTAACATACGGCGCGCCGATTTCTACGCCCTCTCCTTTTGCCGTCAATAAAACATTGTCAAAAACCACCACTTCGCCTTCTTTGGCGTCAAGCTTTTCTATTTTGAGTTTTGAGCCGGAAGATACTTTATATTGTTTCCCCCCGGTTTTTATTACCGCGAATTCCATAAGTGTTAATTAATAGATATAATAACAGCCGTTGAAATTAAAATCAAGAGCGAAAAAAAGACGCTGAAATAGGCAAGAAGGCGGGACAAGAACCGCTCACGATAGTAAAATGCCGTTGCCAAAGAAAAATTAACAATGTTAATTACCAAGCTAACTATTAAAAATTCGAGCACGTTTATTCTGGTTCCCAAAAAATCTATGCCGTTATAACTGTCAAAATGAATAACTAATAAATCCGTATTTTCCGCAAAAGAAACATAAGCCGCCGCAAAAATAATCACGTTTAACACAAGGCAAATTATTGCCGCCGTCCTTAAATGAATATCTTTAATTAAGGTTAACATCGTATTTTTGCTTTAATTCTTCAAATGCCGCGCGATCGGCTTCGGCAATCGGTTCTCCAGGAGGAATATCCACCAGAAATGGGTTTACATAGTTTCCAAACTTATGCATTTCGTAATGAAGATGGGGTCCCGTAGCTTGGCCCGTGGCGCCGACATAACCGACAACCTGTCCTTGGCGAACTTTTGCTCCAACTCTGATTCCTTTTGCTAAATTGGCAAAATGACCATAAACGGTCTTATAAGTGTCGTTGTGACGAATTGTTACCGAAATACCATAATAACTGTTCCAACCGGCTTGGGTAACTGTTCCGTCTCCTACGGAAACCGCCGGCGTTCCGTAATTGGCGGCATAATCTATGCCGCGATGCGGCGAAACTTTCTTTGTAATCGGATTAATCCTGGCATATGTAAATCCGGAACTTATGTATTTATATTGCAACGGCGATTTTAAAAATTCTTTCTGCAGCGAATTTCCATTTTCATCGTAATAAGCGGCTTTGGTATTCTCGCTTGCAAAATAATAACCTCTGAATTCTTTTTTATCGTTAATGAATTTCGCGGCCAAAATATTGCCCGGCATCACATATTCCCCATCCAAAAAGCGTTTTTCGTAAATTGCCTTGAAACTATCCCCTGTACGGATATCGGCGGCAAAATCCACTTGCCAAGCGAACATTTCCGCCAAAGATAATGCCAAACGAACATCTAAATTATTTTCTACAAAAGATTCATAAAGCGATGTCTGGATAATACCGCTAACTTCTTCCTGTTTTACTTTATAAGGAATTGAAGAGGTTGCGACTGTAATCTCCGATTGAATTTCTACCGTCAATCGCTCTTCGGTATCAATATTGTAAACCAACCGCCGCAAAACGCCGTCCGAATGAGCAAAAGTAAACGCCATTTCCCTGCCGCTAACTATTTTTGAAAAGTCATAAACATCTTTGGAATTTTCTAAAATTTGGTTGGCGGTTGATGTGGCAATACCGACGCTGTTCAATAAAACAGCGAAGGTCGCGCCGTTGGGAACCGTTATTGTTACCAGTTTATCTTCCGGTTGAAATGTTTTTTGAATTGCCGGAGAAAATGATATAAATACAATCGCGGCGAACATCATGATAACTGAAACGATTAAAACCTTGCTCATAAAAAAGTTTTTTATTTTAAATTCTAACAATTAATAGCGGATTGTCGCAAATGGTGTTTGAGTTAAATCAACGATTTTTGAACCTTTCGTTTTTTTATTGACTCCGGCAAAAACAACCGCTGTTATTAATTTTGATTTTTTTTCAAACGCTTCTTTATATTGCCTCGAGTCGCTTAATGGCTTCTTGCCGGAAATATTAGCGCTGGTGGCAATTAACGGCTTAGTTAAATACCGGAACAGGTTTTTAATCCACGGATGGGACGATATCCGAAAAGCTGCAGTCCCTTTATGCATCGCTGAAGAGGGCAGATTTTTCGCTCTAAGAATAAAATTAGTGGGTTTTTTAGCGCTGGTAATGATTTTTTGCTGTTGTTCGTCAAAAAACGCGTATTGGGAAAGCATTTTAAAATCCCGTATTAAAATGGGAAATGATTTGCTTTTGGGGCGATTTTTGGCCAGATAAATTTTTTTAATCGTTTTGGAATTGGTCGCGTCGCAACCTAAACCATAAAGAGTTTCCGTCGGAAAAATTATTAAACCGCCGCGTTTGATTATCGCGGCGGCTTTTTTCGCGTTTGAATTATTGGCAAGTAATATCATTACTCAACCAACTTTAATATCTCGTCTATCACATTCTCTTCTTCTATTAGTTCGGTTTCCTGCGTTTTTAATTCTCGGTTTATTTCATCATCCTCTTTATCCGATTGTACTTCCTTATCAAATTTCGCGGCTCCTTTTTCTAATTTTTCAATTTCTTGTTCAAACTGCTTTTCTTCGGCTTCCATCTGTTTTTCTATAACATCTTCCGCAATATCCGCTTCTTCTTCGATGTTTTCAAACTCCTCTTCTTCTGCTAAATCTTCTTCTTCTAAATCATCCAAAAGCTGTTCCCTTTCCGCTTCTAAAGCAATTAAAACGCCGTCTTTCTGGGCTTCTGCTTCTTCTTTAGCTATTTCCACACCCTCAAGAGCTTGGCGAATATTTTCCTCTGCCGCGCCATCTTTAGATTGAATAGCGGCGCGGAGCTCTTCTTGAAGCTGCCTCTTTTTTATTAAATAATCATCCTTTGCGTTTTTAAAAGCGTATTTTATTTCTTTTTTCTGGTTTCGGAAATTATCCACCGCTTCGCCAGCTAAACCGCCGACGTCTTTTCCGTTTTGTTTTTCTCGCTCAATAATATCGGTGGTTTTCGCGATGTGTTCCTGAAGGCGGCTTTGGGCGACTTCCAATCCTTTGGCCTCCACCCCCTTTATTTCTAACAAAATTTTAACTTCGGCGACGCGTTCCGCCGCTAATTCCGTCTGAAGCTTTAATTTTGATTCCAACTTAAATGTTAAAACTTCTTGCAGCCATTCTCCAAAACGGTCAATAAAATAAAACGGGCTGGCCGGAGTTAAACCGGGGGCCGGCAAAACCGATTGCGCTCTGACACTGCCCCCAATTATTAAAAGGGGCACTATTAACACGAATATTGCCTTTTTCATTACTTAATCAGTATATCAAGTAATATGCTATAATAAAAGTAATGGTTAGATTAATCGCTTCTTTAATTGTTTCCGCGGTCGTTGTGGCGGGAATTTATTATTTCAACCCTTGGGGAGTCAAAGAAAAAGCCGCTGAAACCATATCTGAGCTTGATTTTTTACCAGAAAGCGTAAGAAACAAAGCGGAAGAAATTTTGCTTACTCCTCCGCAACGGCGGGAAAAAATAATACAACAACTGGAAGACAGCTTGGATGACGTAAAAACTTTTATAAAAGATCAGTCACAGAATTCGCCGCCGGAAGTAAAGGCGGCGATTGCAAAAACTGAAAAATTAATCGCGCAATTGAAAGACGCCAATGTTGAATCTAACGCTTTGAACACAACGGCAACAAAAATCGCCGAGGGCATCAAAACATCAGTCACTTCTTCTAATAGCGACCAAAACTGCGCGAA
>JBBTTV010000005.1:0-4227 GCA_038064115.1 Patescibacteria group bacterium | reverse complement strand
GCAAGCGCGCATGATGTCGCAAGCTCTGCGCAAGCTCACGGCCATCACCGCTAAATCCAATACGATGATAATTTTCATAAACCAATTGCGCGAGAAAATCGGAATTATGTTCGGCAATCCGGAAACCACTCCGGGAGGCCGCGCTCTCAAATTTTATTCATCCGTCCGCATTGATGTCCGAAGAATCGCTCAAGTTAAAAGGGGGGAAGATATTATCGGCAGCCGCGTAAAAGCAAAAGTGGTAAAAAATAAAGTTGCCGCGCCATTCAAAATCGCCGAATTTGACATTAATTACGGCGAAGGAATTTCTTATGAGGGCGATGTGGCAACTACCGCTCTTAAATACGGTGTAATTAACAAATCCGGGGCTTCTTATAGTTTTAACGGGGAAAAACTCGGCGTAGGAATTGAAAATGTTAAAATTTTGCTTAAAGAAAATAAAAAGCTCCTGAAAGACATTGAAGCTAAAATAAAATCTAGTGTTACATAAACTTTTTCCTTTAACAATCATTCTTTCTGTTGCGGGAGGAATTTTTGGACTGATAACAAATCAGATGGTTATTTTTATTCCTTATGCGCTGATAAATCCTTCTCTAATGATAGCTTTTGCTTCTCTTAGAAAAATAAAATTTATTGAAAATATTACTCTTCCCTCCTGGCAAGAAAAAATTAAATTATTAGGCATAATAACCGTTCTAATTAATCTGCCTGGCAGTCTTTATCTTCATAGAATTGGGATTCAATATGACATTCCATTGCATATAGCAAATTCTTTTTTGGTGTTTTTGGCTTTTGCTTTAATATATCCGATTATTTTCTATGCGACAAAGCAGCGTATACCTTCAAAAAAAACCATTTTACTGACAGCTATTATCGCTATCGCCATTGGGGGGCTGGCATTTGAAGGATTTCAAAAATTAACTGATATTATTTTTGGAACTCATTTATTTTTTGATGCCGTCCAATCGATTAGCGAAGATTTTAAAACGGACTTGTTGATGGATTTAATCGGAACCGCCGCCGGTTACTTATATATCAAACGGCGAATGCCGGAAAATTTGACTACGCCATTATCTTAAAATACACTTAGATTGTTCTTTGAAATTTTCTGGAGATAGAATGGTCATCTCTGAAAAAGCGAAAGCAATCTCTCTAAAAACAAAACAGGAATCTGGGCTGCTTTATTTGCTTCCGTCAGAAATCCAAAAAGCAATAGATGAAAAAAGGATCGTATTTTTTCAAAAAAACGACAATATTATCGCTTTTTGCATCTGGATTTTTTATGGCGATTGGTGCGAAATCAGCGCTTTATACGTAGATCCTCAATATAGGAGCCATGGTTATTTTTTTATAATAATCCGGCGCCTTAAAAATCATCTCGCTCCATATATTGATAAAATATTTTTCTTTACGCGCCATCCCGCCGTTGCGCAAGCGGCTAAATCGTCCGGTTTTCGGGAAATTTCTTTTTCCAAGCTGCCTTGGCTGGTACAATTGCGGCTTTTGTTCCATCGCTTAAACATACGAAGGATGTTTTCTTATCTGAAGCTCCTGCCAAAAATCTTTAAGACAAGAATGCAACTTTTTATTTTCAAAAAACCCACCTAATCGGTGGGTTTTTACGCGAAAATACAATCATTTAAATTAACATTCCGACTACCTTAGCCAGTTTATCTGAATCGTGCCTGATCAATCCCGACCGTCTCAATAAATTTGTAATAACCGGTATCGGTTTTTTTGGCAAATTGTCCAAGTCCGGTTCTACAAATTCCGCTCTTTCTTTAACATATGGCCTGAATCGCATTAACGATGGGCGAGTTTTATTAATAACGACGTAATCCAAAACTCCTTTTCCCAAATATTGCTCTATCGTATTAATAAAATCGGGGGCGCGAAACCCGGTTGTCTCGCCAAATTTAGTCATTAAATTCACAAAATAAATTTTCTTACCTTTGGCTTTTTTTAACGCCTGTTTCATTCCGCTTGCCAACAAGTTAGGCACGATGCTGGTATAAAGGTCGCCTGGGCCTATAACAATCGCGTCCGCTTCCAAAATCACTTTTTGAGCAAGAGGATTTAACGGAGCTTCCGGCTTAAGCCAAACTTTTTTAATTTTTAGATTGCCGTCGTGCTTTGGAATATCAATATTGGTTTCCCCTTTAATCACCACTTTGTTTTCAAGCTCGGCCATCAGAGAGGTGTGTTTTAAAGTAACCGGCAAAACCTTGCCTTGAATAGCTAATATTTTGCCAACTTCTTCAACGGCCTTATCAAAACTTCCCGTAATCCGCTCCAAAGCGGCAATCATTAAATTACCAAAACTATGCCCGGACAGACCAGCTCCTTCCTGAAAACGATAGCTGAAAAGCTGAGCTAAAATTTTATTATCAGAAGCGGCAAGCGCGATTAAAGCTCGGCGAATATCGCCCGGGGGCAAAATTCCGAACTCTTCTCTTAAAAATCCTGTGGAGCCGCCGTCATCGGCCATGGTAACTACCGCCGTCAAATTCTTAAAATAATGCTTTAATCCCGAAAGAGTAGTAAAAACACCCGTTCCGCCTCCGATGACGACAATTTTTTTATCAGATTTGAGCATTTGTTGTTTTATTGTTTATTTTTCTTCTTTTAAAGTCAAATTTATAATCACTCTAGCTGGAACATCTTTGTTTGAATAATTAAAAAGATGGTTATTGTTCTCCCTCCATTTATAACCGGCTGGCGCTTCAATATGTAATTCCAATTCTCCTTTGACACCAGCTTGTTTATCAAAAACAAATCGGTATTTCTCGCCGTCCGCGATTGAAATTGCATTCGCGTTTTGGTATTGCAGTTCCAATTTCTTTTTTTCTCCCGCTTTCACGTCAAACCATGTGGCAAAAGTTTTCTTGCCGAACTGGAATAACTCTTCAACGGCAAAATCATCCAAAAATTTTAACGTTGATTCAATTGAGCGCAAATCCAAATCAACTTTATAATTCTTTTGCTGATAATTTACTGGCGCTTTAATTGATCGGTAAATATTTCCGCTGATATCATTCAAAATGGCGCTGGTCGGAACTAAAATCTGAATATAATTTTTATTGGTTGAACGATACCACCAATCTTTTTGTCCTTGTCCGTTGTGACTGCGTTCTATTTTTAGATAATTATTAACCGTGCCGTTCAAACCGATTTTGCTGTCTAATCTGATTACTTGGTCAATAAACGCGTCGCTTTTCCCGCCGCCGATATTGGCATTTGCCACCGCCAGATAATCTCCGGAAAACTGTTTCGGCAAATTAAACACTTCACCGCCCAAACCAACGCTTTTAATATAACTTTCCAATAACGGGTCTTGAGAAAATATCATTATATCTTTTGCCAACGAATGATTTTTAAACTTTTCAAATAACAAACGCTTTTGTTCATCGCCAAGTTCGGCAAGTTTTTCAAAAAATATCGGCGTCAAAACCCTTAATATCCTCTTTGGATCACCGGCACGTTTATCGTCTCCGGCTTCAACTTCCCGTTGAATTTCCGACAAAAAATTATCCTTATCAATAACTAAATCATAGTCCGGAAGATTAATCGGGCCTATTATGTCCAAAATGCTTTGAACGACGTGAATATTAAGAGCAATGACCGCCGACAGTCGCATGGAACGCTCTTTGTAAATATTCGATGCTTCCAGCAAGCTTATGGTTTTTTCCGCGGAAGTCGGAAAATCAAAAAACCAAGCCGCGTCGCGCGCGCCCCAAGACGGCGTAATAAGCTGAAGCGGTTTCGGAGGAATAATTTTTGATTTTAAAAATTTATCCGGATAATAAATATCGTTAACCTTGAGATGGGACAAACTTCCGTGATCTAAACTTACTTCCGCGTAACTGCCGGCAAATCCTCCAGCGGGCCGAATTTCCGTAGGATTTTGGAATATAATAGCGATGTTTTGCGCTTCGGATTGGTTCAGCCAAAAAACTAAAGCATCTAGAAATTGCTTTGCTGTATTAATGTCCGCGCTGAATCCCAAAACATCTTCTCCCAAAGAAAGATTCAGCGAAACAGCGGTTTTTTGCAAATTAGCTCCAATCTGTCCGGCGTCGGCAATGTGAATTGATAATTCTTCCAGTTTTTTAATCAATTCCTTGCCGTGCTGATTAACTATAAAATTAAAAGCGTTGTTCTTCAGATATTCCAAATCGCCATTGACTGATTCCAGCGCGCCGGCAAAAGTATTCAAGTCTTGGAAAA
>JBBTTV010000004.1:0-4459 GCA_038064115.1 Patescibacteria group bacterium | reverse complement strand
ATTATGACGATGTAATAAATTACATACCGCTGGACAGAATTCTATTGGAAACGGACGCTCCCTACGTCGCGCCGGAACCGTATCGCGGGAAAAGGAATGAGCCTGCTTATGTCGTTGAAGTGGCTAAAGCAATAGCTAGGATTAGAGGTGGTGATTACCAGAAAATCATAGAAGCGACTCTTAAAAATACCTTGCAAATTTTCAATATCCGACTATAATAGAGGCAGTTATTTGAAATATGGTCCGCCTGCGTGGTTGAAGCCACTTTGGCGAGGCGAGGGAGGTGTTGATTGAATCGCGACCTGACACTGAATAACCTTTTCGCGAAATCTTTTGTTGAAAATAATCATAAGACAGCTCTTGTTTTTTACGACAGAGAAATTACTTATGGAAAATTATTTTTTGACGCGATTGCTTTTGCGGATTTTCTGCGTGCGAACAACGCCTTGCCGGGTTCGCGAGTGGTTTTGCTTTTGCCGAATTGCCCGCAGTTTGTCATTGCTTATATGGGAACGCTTCAGGCCGGATGCGTGGTAGTTGCTTTGAATCCTTTGGTTTCTTCCGAAGAAATCGTGGCAATGATTAAAGACGCCGATCCGGAAGTTATAGTTACTTTGAAAGATTTTGACCGCCACAATCGTTTTATTTCCGAGAATTTAAGCGACAAACAGCGCTTGGTAATGGTTGGCTTGGGCGAATATTTGCCGACTTTCTTAAAAATCGGCTATAACATCAAAAACATTTTGAAATGCGCTCCGTGGCAAGGCATGAGTTGGAAAACGGCAATGAATTCGCGTCTGGATGAAAGAATTTGGCCGGTTGTTCGGCCGGATAACCTTGCGGTTTTACAATTTACCGGCGGCACAACCGGTTCACCGAAAGCGGCAATGCTTACCCATTCTAATTTAGTGAATAACGCGCTGCAGGCGCTGGAGCACGTCGGTGATTTAATAAACGAAAATTCTGTTTTTTTGGGAGTTCTTCCGTTTTTCCATGTTTATGGCTTGTCCGTGTGTTTGAATATGGCGCTGATTAAGGGTTGTAAAATTGTGATTGAACCGAAATTCAACAGCAAGCGAGTTCTCAAATTAATTGAAGAAAAAAAGGTGACAATTTTCCCCGGTATTCCGAGAATGTCTTCCGCCCTGCTTAAAAATGAGCGGATTCATAAAACCTGCTTTGATTCTCTCAAGGTTTGCGTTAACGGAGCAGGAGCGCTTGATCCGGAAATTAAAAAAGAATTTGAACAAGTTGTCGGGGTTAAAGTATTGGAAGGATATGGCTTATCAGAAGCTTCTCCGGTTGTTTCTATTAATCCATTTGTCGGAGAAAAAGCAGGAAGTTTAGGATTGTTATTGCCAGGAACGGTTGCAAAAGTAGCCGAAGGGGAACTTTTTATTAGCGGTCCGCAAGTGATGGCCGGATATTGGCAAAAACCGGAAGAAACGCAAGAAGTTTTGAAAGACGGCTGGCTGGCTACCGGAGATATGGTTCGGATTGATAAAGATGGATTTTTGTGGATGGAAGATCGCAAGAAAGATATGATTAAAATTCGCGGCGAGAATGTTTATTCGCAGGAAGTTGAAAAGGTGATTATGCGGCATCCTTCCGTTGAAGAAGCTGCTGTCATCGGTTTACCTGATAAAGATTTAGGTGAGAAAATTGTTGCTTGCGTAGTTTTAAAATCTGATTGGAGTGGAAAAACAACGGAAGCGGATATTCAGGATTTTTGCAGAAAAAATCTCCCAAAATTTAAAACTCCGAAAGAAATAAAAATATTCATGGAATTGCCGAAGAATATTTTAGGAAAAGTTTTAAAGAAAGAGCTTAGAAAAATACTAAATGAAAGCCGATGACAATCGGCTTTTTTTGTTATAAAATTGAAAAGATGCCAGCGTATAACTTCAAAAAAATAGAGGGAAAATGGCAAAAAATTTGGGCAAAAAACAAATACAAAATTTGGGCAGCGTTTGATTTTTCTAATAAGCCACAAGCTAAAAAGTTAAAAAGCTACGTATTGGATATGTTTCCCTATCCGTCCGGTGAGGGGCTTCACGTCGGGCATGTTGAGGGTTATACCGCGTCGGATATAACGTCCAGATTTTTGAGAATGAACGGCTATAATGTGCTTCACCCGATGGGTTGGGACGCCTTCGGCTTGCCGGCGGAAAATTACGCCATAAAAACCAAAACACACCCCAGTAAAGTGGTTGCGCGGAATGTTAAGAGATTCAAACAACAATTAAAAAGTTTGGGATTTAGTTATGATTGGCAAAGAGAGATAAATACTACCGACCCGGATTATTATAAATGGACTCAATGGATTTTTATCCAGCTTTTTAAAAAAGGACTTGCTTATGAAGCGGAACTGCCTGTGAATTGGTGCGTATCTTGTAAAACGGTTTTGGCGAATGAAGAAGTTGTTGACGGCGCTTGCGACCGTTGTCAAAGCCGCGTTGAAAGAAGAAATCTAAAACAATGGGTTTTGAAAATTACCGCTTATGCTGATCGTTTATTGGAAGATTTAGATAGATTGGATTGGCCGGAACGCGTTAAAGAAATGCAAAGAAATTGGATAGGCCGCTCTGAAGGGCGATTGATTAGTTTTCCAGTAGACAATTCCCAATACGCAATAGAAGTTTTTACCACTAAACCGGACACAATTGATGGGACGACTTATGTGGTTCTTGCTCCGGAGCATCCGGCAATTCCTTATTTGAAAGCTAAAATCAAAAATTGGCAGGAAGTTGCCGGTTATATAGCGGATACGGAAAATAAATCAGAAAGGGATAGAATCGCGGAAGCTCGGGAAAAAACCGGCGTGGAATTGAAAGGAGTAAAGGCCGTAAATCCTTATAACAATGAAAAAATTTCTGTTTGGATTTCCGATTATGTTTTAATTCACTATGGCACAGGCGCCATAATGGCCGTTCCTCGTCACGACGAAAGAGATAAGGAATTTGCCACAAAATTTAATTTGCCGATAAAAGATGTTCCTTTTGTTCCGAAAGAGAAATGGATTGGAGAGAAGAAAATTAATTATAAATTGCGAGATTGGATATTTTCCCGCCAGAGATACTGGGGCGAGCCGATACCGATAATAAAATGTGTAAAATGCGGAAACATTCCGGTTCCGGAAGAAGATTTGCCGATAGAGCTTCCGAAAATCAAAAAATACGAGCCAACCGGCAAGGCGGAATCGCCGCTCGCGGCGATTAAAAAATGGGTGAATGTCAAATGCCCGCAATGTAAAGGACCGGCCAAAAGAGAAACCAATACTATGCCACAATGGGCAGGTTCTAATTGGTACCACCTCGCTTATCTGCTCGGAAGTCAAAAGTCAAAAGGTAAAAGTCAAAATTATTGGAATAAGAAAATTTTAGATCATTGGTTGCCGGTGGATATTTATGTCGGCGGCGTAGAGCATGCCGTTCTTCATCTTCTTTATGCCCGTTTTTGGCACAAATTTTTGTATGACATCGGCGTTGTTTCAGATAAGGAGCCGTTTACAAAATTAGTTAATCAAGGACTGATTCTTGGACCAGATGGCCAAAAGATGTCCAAATCGCGTGGCAATGTTGTTAATCCGGATGATATGGTTAAGAGTTTTGGAGCCGACTCCCTTCGTCTTTATGAAATGTTTATGGGACCGTTGGAAGACCCTAAGCCATGGGATCCGCGAGGTATTATCGGCTTGCATAGATTTTTAAATAAAGTGTGGAATTTAATTATAGATCGCAATCAAATGAAAGATTCGCGACAATCAAAAATACCTTTGAATTTAGACAGATTAATTCACCAAACCATTAAAAAAGTCACTGAAGATATTCAGAATTTTCGTTTTAATACAGCTATCAGCGCGCTGATGATTTTAGTTAATGAAATGGAAAAAGCGTCTCAATTGCCGATTGCCAAGCGCCAATTATTAATAAAACTTTTATCCCCATTCGCGCCGCATATAGCCCAAGAATTATGGCAAAAACTTGGCGGTAAAAACTTATTGGATTTTGAGGAGTGGCCGAAATGGGACGAGAAAATGATTCAAGAAGAAGAGTTTGATTTAATTATTCAAGTAAACGGCAAATTCCGCGCTGCGTTGCGGGTTAAAAAAGAAATCAGTGAATCTGAAGCGAAAAAGCTGGCATTAAATAATGAAACTATTAAGAAATGGCTTATCGGCAAAGAAATCAAAAAAGTGATTTTTGTTCCGAATAGATTGATAAATTTGATTGTTTGACATTCTAACGGCATTTTGCTATTTTATAGCCAGTCATTTAAAAGGTATTTTTGGTTTTTGAAAGGAGGGTTGCCATGGACAATGGTAGTCTTGTGGGTCAGAAGTATTCCCACGGTGAGTGTGTTCATGGAGAGTGCGTTAATCACCATCCAGAATGGGAAAAGGTTGGCGAAGAGAGATCCGAGCCCATTCTGGGAAAAGATTGGTTGGGAAGATTTAAGA
>JBBTTV010000003.1:0-1668 GCA_038064115.1 Patescibacteria group bacterium | reverse complement strand
GAGAAATCGGTTAATTTACGGTCGTCTAAAGACGACCTGTCTCTAACGGGATGAATTTAACTCGTTCCCAAATTATTATTGTCGGAATTATTGTTCTACTTATAATAGGAGTAATTGTTGTATTCGTTATTGGGCGGCGAGAAAGCGTCAGTGGTCAGATTTCAGGGAAAATTAATTTTTGGGGAGTTGAAGATTCTTCGCAAGTAATGCGGGAATTGATTGATAAATATAAAGCTTTGCGGCCCGGCGCCGAAATTAATTATTTGGAAATCAATCAAGAAACCTATGAAACGGATTTAGTAAACGCCTTAGCGGGAGTCAGCGGACCGGATTTGTTTATGATTCATAATACCTGGCTGCCGAAACATTTTGATAAAATAATGCCTTTGTTGTCCGAAAATTTTACCCTTAAAGATATGCAGTCCCTCTTCCCGACGGTAATAGAACAGGATTTTGCTCCGGATGGAATTATTTACGCTCTACCATTATATTTGGATACTTTAGCGTTATTCTACAATAAAGATTTTTTTGACGAAAAAGGCATCGCGCTCACTCCAAAAAATTGGGAAGACTTTCAAAATATGATTTCGAAACTGCGGGAGTTGGATCGCGCCGGAAAAATCACAAAAGCGGCGGCGGCAATCGGCGGTTCCAACAGAAGCGTTGAAAACGCCACGGATATTTTAAGTCTTTTATTGCTTCAAACGGGAACTAAAATGACTTCCGATGATTTCAGCAGAGCGACGTTTTCTACCGGCGGTCAGCAAGCTTTAAAGTTTTATACAGATTTCGCGAATCCTTCCAGCCCCTATTTCACCTGGAACGAAAATCTGCCACATTCTTCGGATTATTTTGGTCAAGGAGGGGCGGCTATGATGTTCGGCTACGCCAGGCAAATTCCGCTTATCAAACAAAAAAATCCGTTTCTACGATTCGGCGTTCTTCCTATGCTCCAACCAAAAGAAGCATCCAAGCCGATTAATTACGCGAATTATTGGGGATTGGCCGCTTCCGTAAAAAGTAAAAATTCTCCGTTGGCGTGGGATTTTGCAATCTACCTCGCGACTAATTTAGATGCCCAAAGAAAATATTCCGAACTCACCGCGAAACCGCCGGTTCTGCGCACATTGATTAATCAAACTCTAAGCGATCCTATAATCGGAATTTTCAGCCGACAATCGCTGACAGCGCGGTCATGGCCCCAAGTTGACGGTTCCGCGGTAAAAAACATCTTTTCCGCAATGATAGAAAATGTTTTAACCGGACGGCTTTCCATTGACCGGTCAATCAGCGAAGCGGAAGGCAAGGTCACGCAATTAATGCAAAGAAGAAGATAATTATGCATAAATTTTTTGCTATTTTCGCCATTATCACGCTGATAACTGTCAGTTATTCCTTGACCATTGAATTTGCTCGCGCAGAAGTTACGATTCTTGGCCAAAAATTAGATTGCGATCCAGCTAAACCCCCTACGGAAGGCGGATGCGGAATACCGCAATTCATAAAACTGGCTTCCGGCATAATTAAGTGGGTCATTCAATTTCTTGCTATCCCATTAGCCGTTCTTTTTATCATTTACGGCGGATTTGTTATAATGACAGCAGGGGGCAATCCTTCTAGAATGGAAGAAGGCAAGAAAATAATGAAAGCCGCGGTGATTGGATTGAT
>JBBTTV010000002.1:3324-13474 GCA_038064115.1 Patescibacteria group bacterium | reverse complement strand
GGGATCTCAATTGGGTGGTAAGGAAAAGGCAATTGGCAAAGTTGAAATAGAAAATCCGATTTCTAAGGACAAAAAATATTTAAGGCCGGATTTAGCCCCCGCATTGGTTAAAAATATAGACGACAACCTCCGTTTTTATGAAGCGGTGAAAATTTTTGAGATAGGTAAAGTATTTTCTCCGGACGAAAAAGCGACGGTAGGCATTGCTTTGGGATTCAGAAAGGGAAACCCGATTTTAGACCTCAAAGGGCTGGTGGAGCAAACATTGCAAAACGCCGGCTTGATTGATTATGCGTTTGTTGAAGAAAAAGGAGAATTAAAAATTGAATCCGACCACGCCATAATTGGATATTTGAAAAGTTTTGGAGAAAATCGCGCCGTTGCCGAAATTGATTTGGAAAAATTTATCACTCTCGTCGTGGAAGAAAAATCTTATGAACCGCTTGCCAAGTACCCTTCAATCATGAGAGACATGTCTTTGTTTGTATCGGTTGATGTCCGCATCGGCGATATGATGGCCGCGATTCATCGCGCCGCGCCGAAATATCTTGACGATGTGGATATGATTGATTTTTACGAAGCATCTCCGGAATCGGAAGGCAGAAGCGGGGAAGAAATTTCTAAAGAGGAAGAAATTTCAAAAAAAAGCGTTACTTTCCGTTTAATTTTTCAAGCTAATGACCGCACCTTGACTGACGAAGAAGTCGGCAAAGAAATGGAAGTAATTATTTCAGCGCTTCAGAGCGAATTTGATGCGGAAGTGCGCTAGGTCTTCGTGGTTGGGGACAACCTAAGAGTTTACACACACACAAAGAGATTATACTTAAAAAAATCATGAAAAAAACATTAATTATTTCTACAATAATTGCCACCTCGGTTTTATTTATAGGCGCGGGATTGTTTTTGCGATCCTCGCTTGATAAAAATTTGGAAGTAAAAAATTTAACTTTAGATATAAAAATTCCAAAAATTGAATATAAAATTGGTGAGCCGATTAAAGGAGAGTATCACATTAAGTATGATGGGCGGCCTGGCAGAGCCCTAATTTTATATGGAGTTTCAAAGCGATCTCCTAATTTTATGGTTACCGATGCTGATTTTAGTATTACAACAGCGCTTTATAATCAAAAAGGTTATCAAATTGATGGCGGGGGTTATAAAGGCAAGTCAAAGACGGGGGGGTTCACCAGCGTTTATATTATAAATTCGCAAGATTTGCCAGTTTATAATTCTGAAGGCCAAGCGATAATGCAAAGCGAATTTAATTTTTTTGCGTCCGAAACCATCGAAGGGGAATATGTTTTTTCTTTGGCACTATACGATTGTTTAGATAACGAGGCGTTAATTGAAACAAGTCTTGGCAAAAAGTGTAATGATTTGAATAATCAAGATTCGGATAAACTCGAAATTATGTTATTACAAAAACAATTGTCGATTTTAAAATCAATAGAAAAAGTTGTTGTAAAGAAACAAGACGTCAAAACGATTATAGAAAAACCAGCGGCGAAACCAGCGCCTATTAAATCGACATCAGTCGTTAAGGATTGTGGCAAAGATTTTAATTGTATGATTGCAGCGGCTAAAACCTGTAGCCCTGCGAAAACAAGCCCCAATTTTTCTTATAAGGACAAAGACAATATGATAACGATAGTTGGCCCACGAGAAATAAAAGGCAAGGATTCTCAAAATAGCTGCGTTTGGTCTTTAATGTTTTCTAGAATAGATGGTTTAGATATTGCCGAAGCGCAAGTAGAAGACGAAGAAGCAAAAGCTATTATTGCGAATATGAAAAAAATAGTAGGAACAGAAACAATCTGTAAGTATCCTCCCGGACCCGAATCGTTGGAAGCCCTTTCCGCTTTTTTCGTTGCAGAGAAAAACGGTGAATTGCCGTGGATGTTTTTAGTCGGCCTTCCTTCCGGCGCTGATTGTGCTACAACAAAAAACGGAACTCCATTTCAATTTTAATTTATCAGAATTTATGCTTTACTATAAGAATAGTCGAGTGAAGTAATATGAAATAATCATGCAAAAATCAACAATAAAATGGTTAATAGTCGGAGGAATAACGCTTGTCGTCGTAATATCGGTAATCGGCGCTTATAACAAGCTCGTGTCTTTAAACGAGCAGGTTGACGGTCAATGGGCGCAAGTTGAGTCGGTATATCAAAGAAGGTTTGATTTGATACCGAATTTGGTGAATTCAACTAAAGGATTTTTCAAGCAGGAAAAAGAAATTTATGACAGAATTGCCGGCGCTCGAGAAGCTTACAGCGGCGCCCAATCAGTCGCGCAAAAAGTAGTTGCCGCCAATCAGGTTGAATCGGCGTTGGGAAGATTGTTGGCGATTGTGGAGTCCAATCCGGAAATTAAATCCATAGCGGCGGTGACCAATCTTATGACTGAATTAGCGGGAACGGAAAATCGCATTTCCGTTGAGAGAATGCGCTTTAACAACGCCGTGAAAGAATATAACGTTAAAGTTAAACGTTTTCCTTCCAACTTAATCGCGAATTTGTTCGGTTTTGGAGAACGCGAATTCTTCCAAGCGGAAGCAGGAGCGGAACAAGCACCGGAAGTGAATCTTTAAATAATATATTTATGTTCAAAAAAGTTTTTTTATTCGCGTTTTGCGGAGCTTTATTTTTAGTCGCTCCCGTTTCCTCGTTGGCCCAATCTGAACTAATTTTTCCAAAACCGACAGGATTTGTTAATGATTTCGCGAATTTCTTAAAGCCGGAAACAAAAACGGCGCTGGAGGCATCATTAAAAAAACTTGAACAGGAAAAAGGACACGAGATTGTGATAGTGACCACGCCCAATCTTCAAGAAACTACTATTGAAGATTTAGCGGTGCGTTGGTTTGAGGCGTGGGGAGTCGGCAAAAAAACCGCGGATAACGGCATTCTTATGTTAATTATCCCATCAGAACGTTTAATGCGTATTGAAGTCGGCTACGGCTTGGAAGGGGCGATACCGGATTCTTTAGCGGGGCAAGTAATGGATAATTTAGTTATTCCAAAGATAAAAGCCGGAGAACCAGACGCTGGAGTAATCGCGGGCGTTGACGCGCTTATCAAGTTGGCGGCTGGAGAATCGGTGGATATTAATAGTTCGCAAGAACAAAGCGACGGAGTTAATTTAGCGCTGATATTAATGCTGTTTATAATCGGCGCGAGTTTATACAATAAAATCGCCGCGGTCCCGTCATTGCAGAATAAAATGCGTAATCCGCTAATCAGAGGTGTTTTTGTTACCGTTTTAAGTTTGCTGGGGTCGTTTGTCGCGGTTTTTTCAAGCAACCTTGCTTTTTGGATTTGGTTTTTAATTTTTGAAGCAACGTTGGGGACAGGATTTTTCTTATTGCTTGCCAGGGCGGGGGCGATAGCATTTCTTAGCGGTCGTGGAATATTTTCTGGCAGAGGACACGGCGGAGGCGGATTTGGCGGATTCGGTGGCGGAAGATCCGGCGGCGGAGGAGCGAGTAGGGGATGGTGAATTAAAAAACCGTTCGATTAAGCGAACGGTTTTTTGTCGGAAGGAGCAAGTACTATCGTGAATCCAACGGCGTTGACTAAAGTGTGCGCGATTACCGCGGCGAAAAATCCAGCCAATCCGAAAAATAATACCAGCATACTGGCCATGATTCCAAAATAAAAACAAAGCAAAAAAAATGCTTTGAACAAGTTTTGTTTTATATCTTTCCTTGCTTTCAATTGAATTTGCGAATAAATGCTTCGCAACCCCTTTTTATCAAACGAAGAAATGGGCCTGCCATTCAAAAGATTGTCCCAAAAAACTTTTCTGAAGTTTCTGCAAACTCGGTAATAAGATACGATGGCGGGCGCTTCCAGAGTAAAATGGCTTTTGGCGAATTTCCAAGATATAAAGACAGCCGTCAAAACGCCGAGAATATCAATAGCGATATTTAAACCAGGGACAGCAACGGTAATTTTTACCAGAAAGAATATCAGTAGGTACGCGCGATACATAAATTCTTCAGCGTTCGCGCAAATAAAATAATCAAGAAAATTACCACAAAAAAATCCAATATATTTATCGGCATATTTAATTTTTCTTAAGAATAACCAAAAAATCAGTATGTCTAAAAACGCCATAATAACCCAAACAGCTATTGCCAACAGTATGGCTATCGCCACAAAAATTTTCCTTTCAAAGACCTGCGTCAAGCGTACTTCATGCTTGATTTTTAGTCAAAAATTTGGTATAATTAATGTGTTGTATAAATCGTAATCAAAGGCTCGAAGAGGGGGCTTTATTTAATAAAATGGCTGAAAAATCATCTAAAAAAGAAGAAAAAAAACCATCTTATACCGCTAAAGACATTTATGTTTTAGAGGGCCTGGAACCAGTCCGGAAGAGGCCGGGAATGTACATAGGCACAACCGATGTTGCCGGTTTGCATCATTTGATTTGGGAAGTGGTTGATAACAGCATTGATGAAGCGATGGCCGGATACGCCAAAAACATCCGCGTTGAATTGTCGCCGAACAATAGAATTACGGTCATTGACGATGGACGCGGTATCCCGGTAGAAATTCATCCGCAAACAAAAAAATCCGCTCTGGAAACCGTATTGACTACTTTGCACGCCGGCGGAAAATTTGGCGGAGAATCGTACAAAGTTTCCGGCGGCTTGCACGGCGTCGGTGTTTCTGTCGTATGTGCTTTGTCCAAATGGCTGCAGGTGGAAGTCAATCGCGACGGAGGGATTTATAGCCAGGAATATGAACGCGGCAAACCGAAACATAAAGTTAAAAAAATAGGAAAAAGCGATGCCACCGGAACGAAAGTAACTTTTGAGGCTGACCCCGAAATTTTTAAAACAATTGAATTTAATCGGAAATTAATTTTAGACCACCTTCGCCAGCAAGCGCTTTTAACCAAGGGAGTAAAAATAGAAGTGATTGACCAGCGAGAAGAAGGGGTGCCGTATTACCACACGTTTTATTTTGATGGCGGACTGCTATCTTTTATAAAATATTTAAGTCGTAATGAAAAAATCGCGCAAGAGGCTCCGTTTTACGTTCACAAATCCCAAGAAGAAGTTGAGGTGGAAGCGGTGTTTGTGTATAAAGACGAAATTGAAACGCAGGAATTAAGTTTTGCCAACAATATTTACACTCCGGACGGCGGAATGCATCTGACCGGTTTCCGTTCCGCGCTAACTCGTTCATTGAACGATTACGCCAGAAATAACGATTACATAAAAAAAGCGGAGGATAATTTAACCGGTGAAGATGTTCGGGAGGGTTTAATCGCGATTGTTTCGGTGAAAATTCGCGAGCCGCAATTTGAAGGGCAGACTAAAGCGCGGTTGGGAAATTTGGAAGCAAGAACTGCCGTAGAGACCGTTACGGGGGAAGCTTTAAAAGATTTTTTGGAGCGCAACGGGACTGATGCCAGGAAAATCATAGAAAAGTGTTTGTTGGCGGTAAAAGCAAGAAAAGCGGCGAAAGCGGCTAAAGAAACTGTTTTGCGCAAAGGCATGTTGGAGGGATTAACCTTGCCTGGAAAATTAGCGGATTGTTCTTCACGAAATCCAGCCGAATCGGAAATGTTTATTGTTGAGGGCGACAGCGCCGGCGGCAGTAGCAAGCAAGGCCGTGATCGCCGCACGCAGGCAATTTTGCCGCTTAGAGGAAAAATTTTGAATGTGGAAAAATCCCGAATGGATAAAATGCTGGCAAACAAAGAAATCCGCGCTTTGGTCGTCGCTTTAGGAACGGCCATCGGCGACGCTTTTGACGTATCTAAGATTCGTTATCACAAAATAGTTATTATGACGGATGCCGATGTTGACGGTTCGCACATACGAACTCTTTTGTTAACATTTTTCTATCGTCATTTTTTGGCAATCATAGAAAAAGGGTATCTTTACATTGCTCAACCGCCTCTTTATCGGCTCCAAAAAGGGAAAGATGCTCAATACGCTTACAAAGAGGAAGAAAAAAACAAATTGCTTAATAAGCTCGGAGAAGGGGTGAATATTCAGCGTTATAAGGGCTTGGGCGAAATGAATCCTGGCCAGTTGTGGGAAACGACAATGGACCCAGCCAGTCGCGTGTTAAAACAAGTAAGCATCGGGGATGCCGAAGAAGCCGATCGCTTGTTTGATATTTTAATGGGAGAAGTGGTTGAGCCGCGCAAACATTTTATCCAATCTCACGCGCTTTCGGTGAAAAATCTTGACATTTAGGGTTTTATTTAATAAAATTTGCATTATGCTTCAACGTATCTCATCGTTTTTACAAGAATCAAAACAAGAGCTGAAACGGGTTAATTGGCCGACAATGCCGGAAACAATTCGGATGACCAGTATAGTTATCGGTCTGTCCTTGGGAATAGCAGCGTTTTTGGGAGTTTTGGATTTCATTTTTTCGGCAATTTTACAGCGCGTATTTTTATAAAATTTTAAATTTTTATGGAAAAAAAGGAACAAAACAAATCTCAACCGGCGAAAGAGAAAAAACTAGAGCGTCATTGGTACGCGGTGCATACTTATTCCGGTTATGAAGACGCGGTGGCGAGATATTTGAAACAACGCGTTGATTCGCTGGCGATGAACGATAAAATTTTCAATATTATCGTTCCGAAAGAGCAAAAAATTAAAATTAAAAACGGCAAGCGCCGGATTATTGAGGAAAAAATTTATCCCGGTTATGTTTTGGTGGACATGATTTTAGCTGAAGACTCCTGGTATGTGGTGCGAAACACGCCACGCGTTACCGGTTTCGTCGGTTCCGATACTACCACTCCGGTTCCGCTTTCCAAGGATGAAATTGAATCTTTGATGGCAAGAATGGCTGGAAAGGAAAGCAAAAAATTTATAGTGGAGTTGCAGGCCGGGGAAATGGTAAAAATTATAGACGGTCCGTTTAAAGATTATGACGCGAAAGTTCTTGAGATTGATGAAGAAAAAGGAAAAGTAAAAGTGGCTGTGCCGCTTTTTGGCAGAGATACGGTTGTGGAGCTGGATTCTTTACAGGTGCAGAAGATTTAGAAAGTAATCGCTAATAACGCGAATGATTGCAAAATAACGCGAATAAATATATACTTAACGAAAAACGATTCGCATTATTAAAAATAAAATTAGCATTATTCGCGAATACTCATATGGCAAAACCAATAAAAACAGTTTTAAAATTACAAATTCAGGCTGGACAAGCGAATCCGGCTCCGCCTATCGGGCCTGCTTTAGGCCAGCATGGCATAAACATCCAGGATTTTTGCAAGCAATTTAACGATGCCACAAAAACGATGATTGGGGATGTAGTTCCGGCGGAAATTACAATTTATGAAGATCGGAGTTTTACTTTTAAATTAAAGACCCCGCCTGCTTCTGCCCTCTTAAAGAAAGCGGCTGGTATTGAAAAAGGATCTGGTGTGCCGAACAAAACTAAAGTCGGCAAAGTTACTAAAGAAGATTTGCGGAAAATCGCTGAAAGGAAAATGATTGACTTGAATGCGAATGATATTGACGCGGCAATGAAAATAATCGCCGGTACGGCGAAGAATATGGGGATTGAAGTAATAGAATAAATAGTTTTTAGCGTTTTCGAGCAAATTGCTTTTTCGGAAACAGAATAATCCGCCTCCAGCAGGCGGATTTTCTTCTTTCTCGTTCAACTAACTCTGATTTTGGCCGAAGGCAGATTGCTTTGAGGAACATCTCGGAGCCCCGACGGATTGGTCTCCGAGAAATCGGAGCGTCGGGGCGATAACTCGAAAAAATGCGTTTTAATCTACGCTATTCCTCCCTTTGACTTTATAAAAGCTTTGCATTACTTTATAAGTAATAGTTCTTTGGTTTGTAAATAAGGGAGGTGGGGACGTGCATATGGCAAAACGAAAAAATGGGCGCAGATACGTTACTTATTTAGCAGGTCCGATGCAAGCGCTTGGATGGAGCGGCAGCGGTTGGCGGGTTTACTTCGCAAGTTTGCTTAAGAAATATAACATTTGGGTTCAAGATCCGGTAAAAAACGAAAGCAAAAAAACCGGTTTTTCTCCAACCAATGCCAAAAAAATGTTAAAAACTTTAACCGTTTTAACTCTTCAAGGCGATAGAGAGGCGGAGAAAAAGTTTTTAAAAATGATGAATAGAATTGAAGTTAACGATTTTGCGATGGTTGACCGCTCAAATTTTATAATTGCCCAAGTCATTGAAGATGTGGTTTCCATCGGAACAACGGCGGAAATTTTCCGAGCGGCGGAAAGAAAGATTCCTATTTACGCTCTTTATGTCGGACAATCGAAACGTTTGAGTTATTGGTTATTGAGTAAAATTATTGCTTCCGGCGGAAAAGTATTTACGACAAAAACAATGGACGGACTGCAGGATTGCATGAAAAAATGCCTGCGATACCTTTTGGATAAATTTGAACTTGAAGAACTGGAAAGGAACGGCAAGAACGGAAAACATAAGCACAAAAACAACTCCTGACGACATCAGGGGTTTTTTGTTATAATAATTATATGAAATATATTCCGACGATAGGTTTGGAAATCCATGCGGAGCTGAAGACGCAAACCAAAATGTTCTGCGATTCTTTAAATGACCCGAATGAAAAACATCCGAATATTAATATTTGTCCTGTTTGCACTGGCCAGCCAGGAACCCTGCCGGTTATTAATAAACTTGCCGTAGAATCAATTCTTAAAGTAGGAATGGCGCTTAACGGTGAAATTCCCCAGTCTTCCAAGTTTGACAGAAAAAATTATTTTTACCCAGATTTGCCAAAAGGATATCAAATTTCCCAATATGATTTACCGTTTATATTTGGCGGAATTTTAAACGGCGTGCGTTTGCGGAGAATTCATTTAGAAGAAGATACAGGCCGACTGGTACATTTGGCACATGACACTGAACACCTGACGCTTGTTGATTTTAATCGCGCCGGCGTTCCCCTAATGGAGTTGGTAACCGAACCCGATATTAAAAACGCCGAACAAGCAGTAGAATTCGCCAAAGAATTACAATTGATTTTACGTTATTTAGGCGTGTCCGACGCGGACATGGAAAAAGGACAAATGCGGGTGGAGGCGAATATCAGCTTAAAACAAGGCGAGCAATTAGGAACGAAGGTGGAAGTTAAAAATATCAATTCATTTAAAGCTGTTCATGACGCTATTGAATATGAATTGAAAAGACAGGAAGAAGTATTAAAATCCGGCGGTAAGATAATTCAGGAAACGCGAGGTTGGAACGATGAAAAACAAGCAACGGTTTCCCAGCGTATTAAAGAAGAAGCGCATGATTATCGTTATTTTCCGGAACCGGATTTGCCGCCATTGGATTTAAGCAAGTTTGATTTAGGAAGAATCAAATTGGAAATTCCGGAATTGCCGCAAACAAAACGAGCGCGTTTTGCGAAAGAATATGTTTTGACGCCGGAACAAGCGGAAATTTTGGTAAATGATAGAAATACGGCAAAATATTTTGAAGAAACAGCTTCCGAATTAAAATCAGAGCTTCCGACAGCCGATTATCAAGTTCTTTATAATTATCTTGTAAGCGATTTGCGCGGTTTAATGATGAAATCCGAAATTACGGCAGACGACCTTAAAATAACACCGGAAAACTTTGCAGATTTGATAGTTTTGATCTCTAACAAAGAAATTTCCAGCCGTACCGCGAAGGACCTGCTTTTAAAAATGTTTGAAACCGGCGTTGATCCGCGCCAAGTTTTACAATCGGAAAATTTAGCGCAAATTTCCAATGAGCAAGAACTGCAAAATATCGCTTCAAAAATAATTGACCAAAATTCAAAACCGGCAGAAGATTATAGAAAAGGAAAAGAAAATGCCCTCCAATTTTTGGTCGGCAAAGCGATGGCGGAATTAAAAGGGAAGGGCAATCCGGAAATATTACAAAAGGTCTTCAAAAATTTATTAAAACCATAATGTCATCTTTTGAATTCATACCGAACAAGGAAAATATGGACGAAGAAGAAGTGGGCGTGGATGGCGACCGCGAAGAAGCGCTGGAATCATTGGAAAGAGAACTAAGTCATTCGGTTTCTCCAGAGGAATTGGATAAATCTCTGGAAGCGGCTCGTAAAAGAGAAGAAGAAACTCCTTCTAGCGGAGAATAGTCTAGCGAGGAACAAACTCACACACTATTTGG
>JBBTTV010000002.1:0-3314 GCA_038064115.1 Patescibacteria group bacterium | reverse complement strand
TATTTGGTGTCGGGGGTAAATTCGCCCGCCTTTAATTGAGCCAATTCTTTTTTGCCACGTTGGCGGACGCTGATAGTGCTGTTTTTTTCTTCTTCATCGCCGACAACAATAGTGTAGGGGATTTTCTGCATTTCGGCGTTGCGTATTTTCTTGCCGACGGTTTCTTTTTCCGTCGCGATCTCAATCCGATAATCTTTTAATTGTTTCGCTATTTTTTCGGCATATCCCAAGTGACGGTCGGCAACCGGCACTATTTTTATTTGCGTCGGTGATAGCCAAAATGGCAGAGCTCCGGCATAATGTTCTATCAAGATGCCGATGAATCTCTCAAAGGTTCCTAAAATCGCTCTGTGAATCATTACCGGACGTTGTTTTTCTCCTTTTTCGTCTATGTAATTCAGGTCAAATCTTTCCGGCATCTGAAAATCTAACTGAACAGTGGCGATAGTCCACTCGCGGCCGAGCGAATCCTTCGCGTTGATGTCTATTTTCGGTCCATAGAAAGCGCCATCGCCAGCCCTAAGCTGGTATTTTATTTTGGAATTTTTTAAAACATTTTCTAGCGCCTGTTCGGCTTTTTTCCAAAGTTTCGGCTCGCCCATAGCCTTCTCCGGCTTAGTGGCCAAGCTAAACGAAAGCGGCAAATCAAAATTACCATAAACTTCTTTTACTAAGTCAATCAGTGTTTTTATTTCCGATTCAATTTGATCCGGTCGGCAATAAATATGGGCATCATCTTGAGACATTTGCCGCACCCTAAACAGTCCGCCTAAAGTGCCCGAGAGTTCATTGCGGTGTAAACGATCGGTAATTTCTGACAATCGCATCGGCAAATCTTTATAAGACCTTAGCTGATGACTGTAAATATAGGTGCTTTCCGGACAATTCATCGGTTTTAACACAAAAATATCGGATTTATCCCGTCCTTCGCCAGAGGCTTCGGAGGGCAAGGCAAAATAAAACATATTTTGACGGTAGTGCTGCCAGTGGCCGGATTTTTCAAACACTTCTTTTTTTATCATTATCGGAGTGGAAATTTCTTGATAGTTCTCGCGATCCAATTTTGCGCGCATAAATTTTTCCAATTCCCTCCAAATAATCATTCCTTTGCCATGCCAAAAAACGGCGCCAGGAGCGATATCTTCAAAATGAAATAAATCCAATTGTTGTCCTAATCGTCGATGATCTCGTTTTTCTATTTCTTCCTGGAGTTTTATATAATCTTCCAGTCCTTTTTTGTCACTAAAAGCTACGCCATAAATTCTTTGGAGTTGAGGATTTTTTTCATCTCCGCGCCAATACGCACCCGCGATTTTTGTCAGCTTGAAAGCGTCGAAATTAATTTCTTTTATATTTTTAACGTGGCCGCCGCGGCATAAATCGGAGAAAACATCGCCTGTGGAATAAATTGTCAGTTGTTTCTTTCCCTTGGCGAATTCCTTTATAAGTTCAAGTTTAAAAGGTTGGTTTTTAAATTCTTTTTTTGCCTGAACAGCCGTTACCTTTTTTCCTTTAACCGTCAATTCCTGCTTTATGAAATCTTTTATTCTTTTTTCAAATTTAATCAAATCTTCCGGAGTTAGCGGGCGGGGGAGCAAAAAATCGTAATAAAATCCATTTTCAATTGTCGGTCCGATGCCGAGTTTGGCATTCGGAAATTCTTCCAAAACCGCGGCTGCCAAAAGATGCGCTAGCGAATGGCGGATTGCGTCAATTTTTTCCATGATAGTTAATTATCACAATTCCTGAACGTTTTCGCAAATCAGTTTTGATTCGCCGTCGCGCGTGGAAAGGCGCCCGCTGACCAGAACGGCGCTGTTTTCTTTCCAGATAGCCTGGTTCTTATTGAATGTATCCGGAAATACAATAACCTCCACATTATCGGTAAAATCTTCTAATTTTGTAAAAAGCATCGGTTTGCCGGTTTTGGTTACTATTTTCTGAACTTTGGAAATGATACCGGCAATAACTTGATATCCGGATTTAGAAAGTTCTTTAATTGGCTTAGCGTTTGCTGCTTCAATTTTTTGGCGATAACTATTTAACGGATGGTCGGAAACATACAAACCGAGCAATTCCTTCTCCCACGCGAGCTTTTCCGACGAAGTTGCCGGAGACACGTCTTTCAGTTTCAAAGAATTTTTAGAAAAAGCATTGCTGAATAAACCGATTTGGCTGCTTTGTTGCTGTTTTTTTATCACGCTGTTAAATTTCACGATTTCTTCAATGTTTTGCAATGCCTGATTGCGTTCTATATTCAATGAATCAAGAGCGCCGCATCTAATCAAACTTTCCAAAGATTTTTTATTCAAATCTTTATGCTGGACGCGGCTTAAAAAAGAAATCAAATTTTCAAACGGGCCGCTTCTTTGGCGATTTTCAATAATTGCTTGGATAATGTTTTCTCCGACATTTTTTACGGCAGTTAATCCAAACCTGATGTTATTATTTTCCGGCGTGAAAGCGGCAGAGCTTTTATTGATGTCGGGTGGCAGGACTTCAATGCCGATTTTTTTGCATTCGCTGACTAAAAACGAAATGCGGTCAATATCGTTAGCATCGGCATTAAGCAAGCTGGACATAAATTCCATCGGATAATGCGCTTTGAGATAAGCAGTGCGATAAGCAATCGTGGCATAGCAGGCGGCATGCGAACGATTAAAACCGTAGCGGTCAAAAGGCTCAACCAGATTCCAGAATTTTTCCGCCGTTTCTTTAGATATATTATTGTTGATACAGCCGTTAATCAGTTTTTCTTTTTGCTGGAGCAGTAAGGTTCTTATTTTTTTACCAACGGCTTTACGAAGAACATCCGCTTCCGACAAACTGAAACT
Organism: Patescibacteria group bacterium; assembly: GCA_038064115.1. Lineage (GTDB taxonomy): Bacteria > Patescibacteriota > Minisyncoccia > UBA6257 > WO2-44-18 > JBBTTV01. Next base: position 480 of record JBBTTV010000002.1, on the reverse strand, counting down.
GGCTAATGTCCGCGCCGCGGTCATTAGTTGTTCTTGGTAAATCATAATCCCGTAAGTGTTTTTTAAAACCGGTTCTAATTTTTCGTGAAGATAAGCAACCGGGCTTTTGCCGTGTTTTCTGGCAATATATTCCGGAATAAGTTCCATCGGCCCCGGCCGGTAAAGAGCGACCATCGCGATGATATCCTCCAGTTCTGTCGGGCGCAATTCTTTGAGATAGTGGCGCATACCGGACGATTCCAGTTGAAAAACGCCGGTAGTATCGCCTCGCTGAAGAATGGAAAAAGTTTTTTTGTCTTTTTCTGGAAGGTTGGAGATATCAATTTGCTTGCCATAAAGTTCATTTACCAACTTAATAGTTTTTTCTATAATTGTCAGATTTTTTAATCCCAGCAAATCCATTTTAAGAAGGCCAAGGCTTTCCACGCTATGCATTTCAAATTGAGTAACGATGATGTTTTCATCTTGCGGGGCGCGCTG
>JBBTTV010000001.1:0-3393 GCA_038064115.1 Patescibacteria group bacterium | reverse complement strand
TCGCCAGAGAGTTCAACATCACTGTCCAGCGACTCAACCAACTGGTGCAGAAGTGATGCGCTGGACCAGTACACTTACACGCCCTTTGGTTCCGTAAAAATAATTTTCGCGGTTTTCATAAGAATTTTAGCATCTAACAATAAAGATTGATTTTTAATGTAATCGCTATCCAATTCAAGCTCTCTCAAAAATTGAAGGGAAGACGCGCCATTAACTTGCGAAAGTCCGGTCAGACCCGCTTTCGCCAAAATCAAATGGCTATATTCTATCGGATAATGAATAATTTCGTTTGGCTCGTGTGGGCGGGGGCCGACTAAGGACATTTCTCCTTTTAAGACATTTATTAACTGGGGAATTTCATCAACGTGAAATTTTCTTATTATTTTTCCGACTTGGGTGATGCGAGGGTCGTTTTGAATTTTAAAAAATGGTCCGTCGCCGCGTTCGTTAAGATGTTTCAGGCCGTTTTTTAATGCATGCGCGCCATCAATCATTGAACGGAATTTATAAACTTTGAAAGTTTTTCCCGCGCTGACGCGTTCAATGCGGACAATTCCCGCGCCTCGGCTTTCAATTTTTATAAGAAAAATAATTAACGGCCAAAAAGGAGTCGTCGCTAAAAGACCAACGGACGCGCCGACTATATCAATCAATCGTTTAATCATTGCTATAATTATATCATGCCAAAGATAGCTTTAGTTCATGATTATCTTAATCAATACGGCGGAGCGGAGCGTGTTTTAGAAGTTTTTATGGAGATGTTTCCGGATTCGCCGGTTTATACAATTTTGTATGATAAAGAAAAAACTTTAAATCGTTTCCGTGAGCGGATTAAAAAAACGAGTTTTTTGGATTTTCCGTTCGCGCGAAAGCATCATCGTTTATTTATTCCGCTTATGCCGTCGGCAATTTCTTCTTTAGATTTGGGAGGCGAATACGATTTAATTATTTCCGATACCGCTGGCTACGCTAAGGGCATAAAATACGATTCACGCGAAACCCGCCACATTTCTTATATTCACACGCCGCTTCGTTACGTTTGGGAAACCGACTCTTATTTCAAAAGCAAAATTTTTAAGACAATTTTTAGGCCGATATTTAATTATTTAAAAAAATGGGATCATAAGACGGCGCAAAAGCCGGATATTTTAATAGCTAATTCGCGATTTATTGCCGATAAAATAAAAAAATATTATAATCGCGACGCGAAAGTAATTTATCCTCCGGTTGATACAAAAAATTTTTATTTAGATGTCGGATGTCAAATGTCAGGTGTCAACGGTTATTATTTGGCTGTTGGCCGCCTTCTTCACTACAAACAATTTGATTTAGTTATTGACGCTTTCGCGAAACTTGGCTTGCCGCTGAAAATTGTTGGCGATGGGCCGGAACACGAAAATTTAAAATTTAAAATTAAAAATTTAAAATTGGCCAACATTGAATTGTTGCCTTTTGCCGATGATGAAGAGTTGCGCAAGCTCTACAACGGAGCGAAAGCCGTGATATTTCCGCAAGTTGAAGATTTTGGATTAGTTGCGGCGGAAGCGCAAGCCTGCGGAACTCCGGTGATTGCCTTTGCCGACGGAGGAGCGGTAGAAATAGTGGAAGACGGCGTTACCGGCGTTTTATTCAACGAACAATCGGCGGATAAATTAGCCGCGGCGGTGCGGAAAGCGGAAACAACAGAATTTAATAGAGATAAAATCAGTCAAATGGCCCAAAAATTTTCAAAAGATAATTTCAAAAGACAAATCTTGCAATTAATTGGAGGACTATAGTATACTATTTGCTATGTCATCTGAAGAAAATATAAACGAAAATACCACGGAATCAGAAGCCAATAATTCCACTGCTGTCGCGGAGCCGTCTTTGGATCTGATGATTTTAGAAGAGATGACAAAGGTAGGGGTATTGTACGGCAGGAAAAAGAGCAAAACTCATCCAAGGATGAAGTCGTTTATCTTTACTACCCGCAACGGTGTTGAGATATTTGATTTACCTAGAGTGTTCGCGGCTATTGAAAAAGCTCAAGAGTTTTTGCGAGGCATTGCCAAGAAAGGGGGACTGATAATGTTTGTCAGCACACTACCTTCTTCCAAAGAGCTTATCGCTTCTTTGGGTAAGAAATTCGGCTTTCCGTACGTTACCGAACGCTGGTTGGGTGGCACATTAACAAATTTTAAAACTTTGTCTGACAGAACCAGATATTATATGAATCTGAAAGCCGACAAAGAAACCGGTAAGCTGGCAAAATACACCAAAAAAGAGCAAACGCAATTTGGCAAAGAAATAGAAAGGTTAACTGTTTTATTCAATGGTTTGGAAACCTTAAATAAACTTCCGGATGCTTTAATCGTGGTTGACGCGATTGAACATGAAACGGCTGTCCGTGAAGCGAAGCGTTTAAAAATTCCTGTCGTTGCTTTGATTAACAGCGACACTAATCCGGAAACAATTTCTTATCCGATACCTGGTAATAGCATGGCTAAATCCAGCGTCGCGTGGGTTTTGAATAAATTAGAAGAAAGCATATCCGCGGGTATCAAAGACAAAGAAACGGCAAAAGAAGTTAAAGAAGCGGCAAAGGAGCCGACAAAATAATCTATAAAATAGATGAAGGCATCAGATGTTCAAAAACTTAGAGAGATGACCGGCGCCGGCGTAATGGACGCCAAAAAAGCTCTTGTAGAGGCCGGAGGAGATTTTGATAAAGCAATCAGCATTATCAATGAAAAAGGTTTGATAAAAGCGGAGAAAAAAGCTACTAGAGCTACCGGCGCCGGTTATTTAGAATCTTTTATTCACAATGGCCGTGTTGGAGTTTTAATGGATATCAGATGTGAAACCGATTTCGTGGCGCATTCAGACCCCTTCAAAGACTTAGCGCACAATTTAGTGATGCACATCGCGGCAATGAATCCTCAAAACATTGAAGAATTATTGCAACAGTCGTTTATTAAAGATGAATCTAAAAACATTGAAGAATTGATTAAGAATACTATCGCGAAAGTTGGGGAGAACATCAGAGTAGAAAAATTTTGCCGTTACGAGCTATAATCTTTATAGATGTATAATTTTATCTTACAGCTTTTCATTGTTTTGAGTTTGGGCGTCATTGTTTATCTTTTAGCAAGAACGGTGCCAAGGATTACTGACGAAAGCGGAGTTGGCAAACCAACAACGGGCGGATTTGATAAATTAGTATCCAAAATACCGCTTGCGAAAATTGACGCGGCGTTGGATTCTTTTTTATTGAAATTCTTGCGAAAGATTAAAGTTCTGACAATGAAGGTTGATAATTTGTTAAATATATATCTTAATAAGCTTAGGAAGAAAGAACAATCAAAATACCCGCCACAGCAGTAATTTCGGGCAGGTGTCAGAGCGGGCAAT